>JBARCC010000086.1:0-5344 GCA_049793635.1 Maribacter sp.
TCCCAGTCCAGAGCTTTGTACCGCGAATATTAGGCTGCTTGCCACAAGTACTACACCTAATAACATCAACACATTTTTTATGATTTTCATGGATTCTACATTTAAGGCCAAGTTGCGTCGTTGATCGACTAACCAAAGGTATATATAGAACTAGCTTAATCCAAAATAATTGTTGGCAAGTTCTCATTAAACCATTTTGCTCGATGAATAATCATGGTATGTGTTCCATTTTTGACCCTGATGCATTCTTGAATGTATCCAATGGGAAAAACAGTATCTTTTTCACCATGGATATGCACCAGATTTTTCGGAGGATATTCTTGCTGCCAGTTCACCAATTTATCGATGCACCAATCGATATACTGCTTATCCCTGATCGACAGATAACGTTCGTACAATGCCAATCGTTTGGTCACGGTTTCCCCAAAGGCATATTTGGCCAGAAGTTCAACATTACCGACTAAACCAGTAGGCAATAGCTTATGCAGGCTTGTATATCTGGCGAAAAGCATTCTTTTGGGAAGCTCTTTGACCGATTTGACACTTGAGACGATGATAATTCGCTCTACGGCGATGAACTTCGCCATTTCCTGAACCAAAAGCCCCCCCAAAGAAACCCCTAAAAGCACCGGGTTTTCATGCGCTATATGTTCGCACATTTGTTTTGCATAGTCTGAAAAGGATTCGGTGGGCTCTGGAATGTTCCATTCTAAATAATGAAGCTTAAAGGTGTTTTTTGGAAGATCGATATAGTCAAAAATTGCTGCGCTAGCGGCCATACCGGGCATACAATAGACATGGGTGATATCTGATTTCATGTTTGACAAAAGAGATGAACGCTAGGTAATTAAGTAATTTTTAACTATTTTTGTAAGATACCAATAAACCTGTACTTCTATTTCAGGTTTTGTTTTTAATGATCATTTGATTTTGAACCTTTACGATTTGAGAACATCGTAATTTTTATCTACTAAAAACACAAACACTAACTATATGAATGAAGTAATCATTAAGGATAATGCCTTCTTGCGACAGTTTGAAACTACAAAAGACGGGCATTTGGC
The DNA here is from genome assembly GCA_049793635.1 of Maribacter sp. Classification (GTDB taxonomy): domain Bacteria; phylum Bacteroidota; class Bacteroidia; order Flavobacteriales; family Flavobacteriaceae; genus Maribacter. The sequence goes on from JBARCC010000086.1 coordinate 1,065, forward strand.
CAGAATTGAATATTCTTCTCAAGAACGTAAAGTCTTTTTAACCAAATTAGTCATTCCCGAAGAAATTACAGAAGAAGGTTTTAAAGAACTTTTTATCGTCGCCGTATTGAACGTAATACAGGAACGAAATTTAAGGGTAGTACCTACCAGTCCCCATATTGCCGGTTTTCTTCGCAAGAATAGGTTGAAATATAAAGAAATGTTGCCCATAGGCATCCGAATCTAAGCCAAAAGAGGCTGTTTAAAAAGACTGTACCGCTGTTGATACGAGCCTTTTGACCACGCTCAATACAAACTTTAGTTGAAAAGGTTAACATCTTGATTTTGAATGCATCTCAACTCCGCTCGATGTGCTATTGGTTTACCATTAGGTCTTTTTAAACAGCCCTTTTCTATACCTCTATCTTTTGGGAGACAAAATTAAAACGCACCAGACCATCGGTATCTATCTCGGTAAGTACCACTTTGTGCAGTGTGTTTACGAGTTGAGGATTCCAAGGTGACTTCACTTTTACATAATTCTCCGTAAAACCATTGATATATCCCCCTTTATTTTCACCTTCGAACAACACCGTTAATTCATTCCCAATCTGACGCTCATAAAAAGCCCTTCGCTTTTTAGCGGAAAGTCCTCTTAGCATCTTGCTCCTTTTTGAACGCACTTTTTTAGGAACGACCCCATTCATGCTTGCGGCAGGGGTATTATCTCTTTCAGAATACGTAAACACATGTAAATACGAGATATCCAGCGCGTTTAAAAAATTATAGGTTTCAAGAAAATGGGCCTCGGTCTCCCCAGGAAAACCGACAATGACATCGACACCTATGCAGCAATCGGGCATTACCGCCCTAATTTTTGCGACCCGTTCTACGTAGAGTTGGGTCATATACCTACGCTTCATCAATTTCAACAAGACATCGCTACCACTCTGCAAGGGAATATGAAAATGGGGTACGAAAATCTTACTTTGAGCTACAAAATCAATCGTCTCATTTTTTAACAGATTGGGCTCAATGGAAGATATACGCAAGCGCTGTATGCCGTCAACATTATCTAAGGCCTTAACCAAATCCAAAAACGTATGTTCGTGTTGCTTGTTACCGAATTCACCTTTACCATAGTCCCCAATATTTACACCGGTAAGAACTATTTCCTTTATCCCCTGCGCCGAAATGTCTGAAGCGTTTTTTATTACGTTTTCCAAGGTATCGCTCCTTGAAATTCCTCTTGCCAACGGAATCGTACAATAGGTACATTTATAATCGCAACCGTCCTGTACTTTCAAAAAGGCTCTGGTCCGATCCCCGATGGCATAACTCCCCACATAAAAATCGGCATCCGCAATCTCACAGGAATGTACTTTTCCATGGTCATTTTTTGAAAGATCATTGATATAATCGGTTATCTTGAACTTTTCTGTGGCTCCCAAAACGAGGTCTACCCCTTCTACATCGGCCAATTCCTCAGGCTTTAACTGCGCGTAGCAGCCTACGGCGGCTATGAATGCCTCAGGATTTATTTTTTGCGCCTGTTTTACAATGGTCTTGAATTTTTTATCCGCATTATCCGTCACCGAACAGGTATTGATGACGTACATATCGGCCTCTTCCGAAAAATCGACCCGATCGAAGCCCTCGTCCGTAAATCCCCTTGCAATGGTCGAAGTTTCGGAAAAATTCAACTTACAACCAAGGGTGTAAAATGCCACCTTTTTTTTCATAGTATTCACAATGTAAAATAGCCATTGGAGTCGTTAGCTATTGGTGATTAGTGATTAGTGATTAGTGATTAGTGATTAGTGAAAAATACACACTACCGTTTCACTTTTAACTTTTAACTTTTAACTTTTAACTTTTCAACTCAATCTAATACTTCCTCCATTTCTTCGTAATCTCAAAAACATGCGTTAGAATGGCTTCCTCTACAGCATCGAATTCGACACCTCTTCGCGCCATCATCACTTTTGCGGCCTCAAAGGCTTTATCTGGCATGTAGGTTGTGAATCCGGAGGCTCCTCCCCAACTAAAACTGGGGATGAAATTTCGTGGGAAACCTGGAACATAGATGTTTGAATTTACCCCGATGACCGTTCCTGTGTTAAACATGGTATTGATGGCCGTTTTGCAATGGTCACCCATCATCAGACCACAGAACTGGAGTCCCGTTTGCTCAAAACGTTCGGTAGCGTAATCCCACAACCGTACTTTCGCATAGTTATTCTTTAGGTTAGAATTGTTCGAATCGGCACCAATATTGCACCATTCCCCTAACACGGCATTACCTAAATAGCCTTCATGCCCTTTGCTCGAGTATCCAAAAATAACGGAGTTGCTTACTTCCCCACAGACCTTACTGTAGGGTCCAAGGGTGGTAGCGCCATAGATTTTACCTCCCATTTTAATAATGGCGTGTTCGCAGAGTGCCAGACCGCCACGGATCAGACCACCTTCCCAAATTTCCGAATGTTTCCCTAAGTAAATGGGACCGTCGGTAGCATTGAGCATACTGTATTCCACTTTCGCACCTTCTTCTAAAAAGATACGCTCTGGATGAACGACCTGATTGGTCTTTGAAATTGGAAAGCTCTTACGCCCCTTGGTAATCAATTCGAAATCGGACTCCAAAATATCCGCATTTTTATCGAAAATATCCCAGGTATTTTTGATCTGATAAAAATCGCCCTTGAAAACCACTTTTTGAAAATCGGTAGGTTCGTTCATTCGACCGCCCCTGTAGGCAATGACCAATTCATCTTGAATAAGCACTTGGTTTTTTTGTAAAGACGCCAAGGCATCGACCAAAGCAGCCGTTGGCAAAATAGATGCGTCTATAAAAGTATTATCGTCCTTTAAAGTTAAGGGATATTTTACACTCAAGTATCCTTCCGTAAAATACGACATCGAAATCTTTAAATGCGCTTCCCAGCGTTCACGTAGGGTAAGTATACCCACCCGTATCTCAGCGACCGGTCGGGTAAAGGTGAATGGTAATAAATGATTCCTCCGTGGACCGTCAAAAAGGATATAGTTCATGTCGAATACTTTTTATCAAAATTAGTAAATATCTGTTTAGCCCTTTAGATTTCGGGGCAAAGCACCCACATTTGAACTGTACTAAAAAAAACGCCCTCGAAAATTTCGAGGGCGTTGTATATTCGAACACATAAACTGATCTATTCGTCTGCTTTCTGCTCTTCCGTTTCCTCTTCTTTTGGTTCTGCCTTAGAAAACTTCTTGTACTTGTTCTTGAACTTATCGATACGACCGGCAGTATCCAAGAATTTAGCTTTACCGGTATAAAATGGGTGTGAGGTTCTTGAAATCTCCAATTTAACCAACGGATAATCAACACCATCGACTTCTAAGGTTTCTTTTGTATCTGCCGTGGATTTTGTCAAGAACACTTCTTCGTTCGACATGTCCTTAAAGGCCACAACTCTATAATTTTCTGGGTGTATGTCTTTTTTCATTTTAAAAAGGTTATTGCGCCCATTCCGACGGGCACTCATTTTAAGGCTGCAAATTTAATGAATTAATATAAACCTACAACAGTTTGTTATTAAAAAACATCTAATTAATTTCAGCTATTGATGTAACATTCTTGAGTGAATAGGTACTAATGTCTTAAGCAACCCTTTAAAACCAAATAAAATGGAACAAAACGAAGCTAAAACCGGAAAATACGCGCTTAATTTTGGAGCGTTAACAGGAGCCGTGGGTGTCATTTTTGGCATTATGCTGTTTACGATGGATCTGCATTACGAGCAAGGCGCTGCAATACAAATTACACAAACCCTAATTTTAGTAGCTGGGGTCGTTTTAGGTATTGTACAATTCAAAAAAGCAAATGGAGGATTTTTAAATGTTTCGCACGCATTAAAAGTCGGTGCAGGGGTGGCCTTAATTGCAGGCATTATCGGACTTATTTGGTTTTTTACCCTTAGTACCGTTGTTGAACCCGGCTATTTGGATAAGGTGTATGAAATCGGTAAAACAACTGCATTGGAACAAAACCCAGAGCTGACCGAAGAACAAATCGATCAAGGAATCGAAATGCAGAAGAAATTCGCTTGGATAGCCTATCCGGTCATTCTCATCATCAATATCATCATAGGTTTAGTGATCGGATTGATTACCGGCCTGATCATGAAAAAAGAAGAAGCAGCTTATTAATACCTAAGTAATTGTAGTATTTTTGGCGGGAATACCAGAAAGAACGCATGCAACTATCCATAGTTATTCCCCTACTTAACGAGGAAGAATCACTTCATGAACTACAT
>JBARCC010000087.1:0-1884 GCA_049793635.1 Maribacter sp.
ATTTTTTAAACATCTATAAATCAAATATTTACAACTATTTTTATCGTACTCGAATCAACGAAAACCTTTTCGTAATACAGATGAAACCCGACCTTGTGACAATGCCTTTTCTAGCATTCCCCTATACCATGCTCCAATTGTTCCAATTTTGAAAGGGCTTGGGATTTGGAATTCACGTTCAACTTCAAATAAATATTCTGGATGTGAAAATTGATGGCGCTTGGGGTAACGAAAAGCTTATCGGCAATGACTTTGTAGGTAGCTCCCTGACACAGATAATCAACAATCTCGTTCTCTCGTGCGGAGAAAAAGGCATATTTTTTTCTGTGGAAATTATGGATGACCTGCTTTACGATATCTGAACTCATAGCGGCCCCTTCTTTCTCCATACTGTTCAATGCGTTTTTAAGCTTATCAAAAGTCAGTGGTTTTGTCAAATAGCCATTTGCGCCTTTTTTAAAAGCCGTTTTAACGATATCAAAATCATTCGTTTTACTAAAAATCACCATCTTGATTTCCCATTTTTTCTCCTTGAACAATTTGATGGCATCCAATCCGGTTACCCCATTCAAGGTCAACTCGGAGAGGACAATGTGCGGTTGTGTATTTTTATAGTCTTTTAAACCATCTGTGGCCGAGGTATACATTCCGGCCAATTGATACCCCTCTAGTCGATCGAAATATGCTTTATATATGGAATGTAATGCTTTGTCGCGCTCTAAAACGATGATATTGGTCTGCGTATTTTTCATAATTCAAAAAGTTTAGCGGATAGTGCCCATAATGGGCATACCCTTGGTTAGTTATAGACCAGTCGATATCAACAGGTCGGAGATAAGAATTCGCTAAACATTAGACAGCACGATTACTGCCAAGGTGTGAACTTGGGCCGTAAGGGTAGGGCAAAATAAGATTTTGACTACAGCATGGGCGAGGTATCGCCCAGTTGCGCTATCTAACGAGTTATTTTAAACGGGCTGGCATAGCTGCCGCAGCTTAAAACGAATTCTAGATAACCGTTTACTAAACTTAAATGTAAACTGAAGGGGTTGAAGGTTCGAGCTGATAGATACCTTCTCAAAAGCAAACGATTGCGTATTGAAAAGAAGTAGGTACTTGTTTTCCATGTTTGGGGGGATTTGGGTTAAACAATGTATTAAACTAATTTGGTTTGGGAAATATAGGTTTTAAACCCAATCGTTCGTTTAAATTGTCAGAATTTTCGTTCAAATACACGATTTTGTTAATATTTGAAGCGTTTTATCGATAGAAGTTACCTATGCAATTACGGACGGAAACGTATTTAAACGCAAAAAAAAGGAGGGGACCCAGTCATCCCCCCGGATAACACCCCTCCTTTATCGACAATTCTAACCAATCATAACATTTAAAAGAATTTAGAAGTGGTCAGCTTCCTTATTCCCTACTTAAATCATCATCTTCAAAAGTATTTGAAGCCGTTGCCGTAGCGTCGTTTACTTGCATAATCCATTTTTCAGCGTTGTACTTCCCATTCAAATGGGTACTTGTCGCCAATTGTGCATCATTTTTGTAATCGTAATCCGCCAGGTACACATAATACAGTCCATTCTCCTTATTATAAAACTGCTTGGCGTCCAGTCCTTTTTCCTGAAGCTCTTTCATAAAGGCATTCAAGTATTTCGTATTACTGTACACATTGGCAATTACATAATAGCCAGAATTCATTCCTATTTGGTCGGAGTCTCCCAACATTTTTATAGGTACATCCTTAAAATCTTCCCTGCGCGAATTGCCAAATGCATTCGCAGGTTCGGTCTCAAAATCAACATCATTTTGCGCGTAAGATGTGGTGCCCTCTGCACTGAAATCAAGCATAGAATTCTTTATGGTAGTGTTGATATC
>JBARCC010000088.1:0-5267 GCA_049793635.1 Maribacter sp.
GTGTAGCGTTCCGAAGCCCCAAATAAGGTCAATGCAGTTGATTCCGATAACCTCTCGGTCGGGAAAACAGTCATTAAGAATGTTCAAGGCTACCCGGTCATTGGCATCATTGAACGTGGGTACTAAAACGGCACCGTTTAGGATCAGGAAATTCGCATAGCTGGCAGGCAGTTCCAATTCCTCGAAAATAATGGGCTTTGGCATGGGTAGCTCCACAATCGTTAGGGGTTCTCCATTTTCCAAGCTTGCCGCTTTAAGACGTTCAAGATTGTCTTGTAGCGGTCGATAATTTCTATGGCTTTTATCCTTTTCAATGACCGTTACCACGGTGGTCGCGTTTACGAATCGGCAGAGGTCATCTATATGTCCGTGTGTATCATCGCCAATAATGCCATCACCTAACCAGATGGTATTGGTCACACCTAAATATTCCTTAAATATTCCTTCATAATCGGCCTTGGAGAATCCTGCGTTACGGACTTGTATCGAGGGGTGAAGTAAACACTCTTCGGTCGTGATCAAGGTTCCCTTTCCATTGACCTCCAAAGCACCACCCTCCAAAACGATGTTCTTCCCATTTCTTGTCGCCTGGATCATAGGTATTTTAAGGTGTCTCGCTACGTTAGAGGGTACGTGCTTATCCAACTGAACATTTTTGTATTTGGCCCATCCGTTGAAATTAAAGTTTAGGGCTTCAAGCTGATCGTTATGACGGACCATAATGGGACCGGAATCCCGCATCCAGCTTCGGTTTGTTTTATGAAGGATGAAATGGATCTTATCGAGGTCTACCGTTGCTTTTTTCAATAGGGCGGTTACCTTATTTTTTAAAGTTGCGTCGGCAACCATCAAAAAAATAGGTTCAAAGAGGGACACTTTTTTTATGAATTCCACAAATGCCCATTGCACCGCTTCGTACTTGCCTGGCCAATCATTGCCGTTATGGGGAAAACAGAGTAGAATGCCCTGCTGCCGTTCCCATTCTGCCGGAAATCTTCTTTCTTGCATAAAGATCAGTCTAACGCACGTTTCGTTAAGTCTCCAAAAGCATCGATACGCCGATCTCGGAAAAAGGGCCAGTTCTGACGTACATTTTCCTGTAATGCCAAATCGACTTCGGCCATTAAAATCTCCTCCTTATCGTGCGATGCCAAGGCAAGCATTTCGCCTTGTGGCCCGCAAATGAAAGATTTGCCCCAGAACTCGATGCCATCGGTACCGGGCAGGTATTTTTCCAAGCCTATTCTATTGGCGGCGGCCACATAAATTCCGTTTGCCACGGCATGTCCCTTCATTACGTTCATCCAAGCACCGTACTGGTTTTCGCCATATTTGATTTTTTCAGAGGGATGCCAGCCGATAGCCGTGGGGTAAAAAAGTACTTCCGCACCTTTCATAGCCGTTAGACGTGCCGCTTCGGGGTACCATTGGTCCCAACAAATCAAGGTACCGATATTTCCCTTTTTTGTACAAATGGATTGAAAACCTAGATCTCCTGGCGTAAAATAGAATTTCTCATAAAAATGAGGATCATCAGGAATGTGCATCTTGCGGTACAGACCGGCTCTTGAGCCATCCGTATCAATGATATAAGCACTATTGTGATAAATGCCGGACATTCTTTTTTCAAAAAAGGGAATAATCAAAGCAACACCCAATTCTTTCGCAACTGCGCTAAAGGCGGTGAACGAAACATCTCCTAGAGGTTCTGCAAAGGAAAAATTTTCGACATCCTCGCTTTGGCAAAAATAATGGCTACTGTACAGTTCTGGAAGGCTAATGACCTCCGCGCCTTGGTGGGCGGCTTTTCGGATCCACTCCAAACATTTTTTCCGATTTTCGTCGGCAGTGTTGTTGAGGTTTAGTTGTATTACCGCTATTGTATACCTTTTTGCCATTCCTTTTCTTCGTTAGAAGTGGCAAAGATATTAAAATTGAACCCAACGTCTTTCATGGTGCGAATTTCATGTTGAATTCGGATTAGGTTATGCTTCGAAACACGTTTTTGGCCAAATACGGCATTTTTAAAATCGCATTGCCAATGCCGGGTGTCAGGAAAAGATAAAATCAACCTTGCTTGCAATCGTGAAAAAGAAATAGGGGTTCGTGAGAAACATGGGTTCAAGCAATTGCTTGCTAAGAATTTAAATAGATGTGAGCGCGGTCTTTAGCGAGAAAGCCGGGTGATAGAAAGACTTTTTACTCGATGATCGAGGTTTGAACACTCCTAGGTCTGCTTCAAGGTGGTTTACTCTTTGGTCACGATCAATGTTGCCTTGGATCCTGTGGACAATAACCACTTATTGGAATAGATCAATTTCCCGGTTTCATCGTAGACATCGACTTGGGCGGTATTGGGCGCGGAAGATCCGTGGTTTAAAGCCTCGAATTCAAGCCGGTTAAAACCGGGCTGAAGATTAACGTTGATTCCTTTGAAGGCTCCCGTTAAAAGAAAATTGGGCTCTACCACTTCATCGTTCATATAGATTTTCACCCGATCCCCATCTACGTATTCATGGTCTCTACAGACAATGCCTATAAATTTACCATTACTCTTTACATCGCCGAGGTACATATCTGAAAAATACTGGCCAGAACCGCCCAAACGCTCTCCCGGACCTATACGTGGGTCAATTTTAAGACCTGCCCCTGCCTGAACCAATTCTTCATCCGGTAACATTTTTACAGGATTCGGGTCTCTCATGTTCAGGTTCGGCTGCTCCTTAATCAATGAAGGCATATTCAATACTGGGCCGGTGCTCGGAATTCCCTTTGGCTCAATAGGATTCACGGTCTCTATTTTTAAAGGCTTTTGCGTGGGAAGGTCACCAAATTGCGCGCAAAGCGTGTTAGCGGCAAAACCGAATACCATCAAAAATAGAATTGCTTTGAATCGCATGGATACCTACTTAATCTAAAATAAAGATAACAAATACCCTGCCATGCGAACTTAAGGGCTTGTTAAATATGTACTCGAGGAGGATTTATTTCGTTGAAACGAAATCGCTCTACATTAGATGTTTTAAGAGAAACCCTACAAAATTCCCGTGCATAATGTTCTCAATATTGGGCCGTGAATAACCACGTTTCTCTAGAATACCCACTGCTTTTTGAAGATCGGCAATGGTATCTAAGTCCGCCGGACCTTGTTCTTTGCCAAAACCCCCATCCAAATCTGAGCCAATACCTACATGGTCGGCATTACCCGCCAATTGACAGATATGGTCTACATGGTCTACCATTTGCGCTAGGCCAACGCCCGCCGAAGTGGGTGTGGACACACCGCGTTCCCAGTTCGGTACCATCATCCAAGCATCTAAAACGACCCCGATGACCCCTTTCCTGGCAACAATTTCTTTGATCTGTGCATCTGTAAATTGCCGATGGTGGTTTACCAAGGCCCTACAGTTGTTATGGCTTGCCCATAGTGGGCCATTGTAATTGACCATGGTTTCCCAAAAACTGATATCGCAGAGGTGGGTAACGTCCAATATAAGTCCCAACCGTTCAATTTCCTTCAAAAGCTCCCTGCCTTTGCGGCCAATACCTCCTGACGAATTGGTGCCATGGGCATAGGTACCGGGGCCATAATGTGCAGGACCAATGGCGCGAAGCCCATGTTCATACGATTTTTGTAGATAAGAAATATCGATGATGGAATCTGCCCCTTCAAGGCTTAATAGATAACCGATGGGTTTATGTTCCTTGTCCGTTTTCCATAAGGTAATGTGGGCCTCCAATTCTTTCTTGGTCTTGATTTGAACCATTTCCCCCGCAACCTCCATACTCCGGTACCAGGCAAGTTGCCCTTGCGTGTGTGCCCAAGCCTGTTGTGGGGAATGCCAACCGGGGAGGGTATTTTCTTGATGCACATACCGCGCGATTTGCGTCGCCATGCACAGCCCGATGTTTCCTTTTCGCATAGCTTCCAAGGAAACTGTATTGTTGCCACGGTCTGGTTTATCCGTCATTGCATGTTCTCTTTTGCGAATGGCTTCAACGGGTTGGGTGAGATCGCGGTTCCATTCCATGGCGTTCATGGAAAGGTCGAGATGGGCATCGAATATAAACATGTTTAGATGGTCATTTTATGGTTTCTGGCGGTTACGGGCCATTCGTCGATGACCACGCCTTCCTTGACAACGGTCAAGTTTGCATATTTGGCAACCGTGGGGCAGATGTGTTTTGGGATGGCGTAATGTACATCACCTACTTCCGGGATGGTCAAATCATCGTATTCGACAACAAGATGTTCTTCCGACTGGCTTATCTGCCGCCCATGTTCGAGCGTGAGAAAATCAACCCTTGGAAACGGCATTTCGGGAGCAATCGATTTATGTCCGATGTCAAAACAAAGAATTCCCGTGGTGGGCTTACTCACTATTCTAGTGAGCAATACCGCTGCGGGCAGAAAACCCATTTCTGGAAATAGTTTGCCGTAACCGGCATCCCAAAGCAAGGTTGTTCCCGGGCTGGCATCCGCATCTTCCCGTTTGCAGTGTATCGGAAACGTGGGTGAGCCGCCCGCTAAGAGCTTTGGGTCGCATGTATATTTTTCGGCTATTTTTTTGCGCAGGGCCAATACGGGCTCAAAAGCACGGTCACAGTCCGATTTTCGAATGGTAGGGTCTGGATTTCTGTGGTGCCCATCGTACACATGCAAACCTTCTGCTTCGACCTGTTGATTCGAACATAATTGACCGTACAGTTCAAATGCTTCATCATTCGGGGCAATACCGGTCCTATTCATTCCATTATTGATATCCAGCCATAGGTGTATTTTGGTATGGTTCGCCTTTGCCAATGCTGCAAGATGCTCGAGCATCGATGCATTATCGACCAATGTAGAAAAGGTGGACTCGGGAAACCTGTTCATCAATTCGAAAAAGCGTTGTGCATTGGGTCCTATCGGTTGCATCGCCAATAAAATGTCAGGTGCTTTGCAATTGCCCAAAAGCTCAGCTTCGGCGATGGTTGCACATTTGAATTTTTTAATGCCCTTATCCATCTGCATATGAATCATATTGGCATTCTTATAGGTTTTCACATGCGGGCGTAATCGGTTGACATCACCGATCATATGGATCATCAAATCGATATTATGTTGAATGCGATCCGGATAGACCAGAAGTGACGGGGAAATAATTTTTTCGGGATGCTTTAACGAATACCACGTTTTCTTTTCCATAGCGTTTATCGATGTAATTCAAAATGAGCCTCAATTTCAACAGGAATACCGCCGGGAAGAATCATACCCACTGCACTGC
>JBARCC010000089.1:0-6477 GCA_049793635.1 Maribacter sp.
CATAATCCCCGATCCAAATGGGAATCGGTTCCTTTGTAAACGGGTGCTCCGCATATGCCCCCGTAAAAGCTCCGGTAATGGATTTTACATCTGCCATACGATCTCGTTCAGACCGTTTGGCAGTTGCTTCGATATACGCTTCCACCTCATCCTTTTGCTCCGTAGTGGTTATTTTGGACACCAATTCATGCTCTGGGGCCAAGGTCATAAATGAGACCCCGAAAATGGTATCGGGGCGGGTTGTGAAGACTGATATCCCCCTAACCCCCAAAGGGGGCTTTTCCGTAATCTCTATAGATGCCGCACTCCCTTTTTGCACAGAAATTTCTTTACCATCTTGCGAAGGGACCTCCACACCATCCTGCGAAGGGACCTCCCCCCGACCCCCTCCCAAGGAGGGGGAGTTTAAGGTTTTTTCGATTTTTGAAAGTACATTATCGATACTATTCAATACTTCTTCGTTTGTAAATCGAAGCACTTTAAATCCTTTTTTCTGTTCCAAAGACCATTGTCTTTCGGCATCCTTACCCAATTGATGTTCATGAATTTTACCATCAACTTCTATAATAAGTTCCTTTTCAAGGCATACGAAGTCCACGATGTATTCATAAATGGGATGCTGCCGCCGAAACCTAACGTCAAGGTTTCTCCTGCGTAGTGCTTCCCAAAGTTTTTTCTCCGCCTCCGTAGGGTTTTTACGCATTTCCTTGGCCCTTTCCAATAAGGTACCATATATCTCGGAATTGCTCGTCATATATCGAGGGGCACTTCCCCCTCCTTGGGAGGGGGCTAGGGGGAGGTCCTTCGGAGGGAGGATTTTGAACACCACCTCGGCCCCCTCGCTTCTCCCGATCCAATTGGTCTGGGAATCCTTTAGGGGTTGTGGCCAATCAATTTTTTCCAACCCCTCTAGAAGTCGCTGTGCATAGGCCGAGATGCGCATGCTCCACTGCGTCATCTTTTTACGAATCACCGGGTGACCCCCACGTTCGGAAACCCCATTTACAATTTCATCATTGGCTAAAACCGTACCCAAGGCCGGACACCAGTTTACCTCCGTATCCGCGAGATACGTCAATCTATATTTAAGCAGGACCTCCTGTTTTTTAGTCTCGGAAAAAGCGTTCCAAGCATCGGCGGTAAATTCTTCGATGCCCTCATCGCAAACTGCATTGACCTTGGTATTTCCATCGGAATTGAAAATAGCAATAAGCGTGTCAATATCTTCGGCTTTATCCGTATCAAGGTTATACCACGAATTAAAAATCTGGATGAAAATCCACTGGGTCCATTTGTAATATGCTGGACTCGACGTACGTACCTCTCGGCTCCAATCGAACGAAAAGCCCAATTGATCCAACTGCCGTCTATACGTTTTTATATTTTCTGCGGTGGTTATTGCCGGATGCTGCCCGGTCTGTATCGCATATTGTTCTGCTGGAAGCCCGAACGAGTCATAGCCCTGTGGATGCAATACATTAAAGCCTTTATGTCTCTTGTAGCGGGCATAGATATCACTGGCAATATACCCCAGCGGATGGCCTACGTGCAAACCCGCCCCGGAAGGATACGGAAACATATCCAAAACATAGAACTTCTCCTTATCGGAATCATTGTCTGCTTTAAAGGTTTGGTGTTCTGCCCAATAGGCTTGCCACTTGGCTTCAATTTCGTTGAAATTGTATTGCATGATCTCTACTTCTTTGCGGTAAGTCGCAAAAATAGGTGGAATCGATGAAAGTTAAAAAGATAATGATGATTAACCCTTTTAACGTTCGAACCTAGGGTCTTTGTCGTAAAATAGTATCTTTAGAAGCGTGATATCGAAACGCCCCAAATACCTCCTACTCCCCTTGCTCATCTTCAGCCTGTGCTCCACAAGGTTGAGCGCGCAACTGGGATTTTGTGGTGGGAATTCTGGCGACCCTATTTTTACGGAAGATTTTGGCGCGGGGACTGTAGATGGGCCAGCGCTTCCGTTCGGCACCACCTTCTACAACTATACCACGGGAACACCCAGCGATGGCGATTATACCATTTCCAGTACGACCGATTACTACGACTGGATTTCTATTCAAGACCATACCCCAGGCGACACCAACGGCAAATCGTTCATCGTAAACGCGAGCTTTACCGCCGGGGAATTTTACCAGCGGGCGGTGACCGGATTGTGTGAAAATACGAGTTACGAATTTTCTGCATGGCTCGTAAACCTACAATCTGTAGGAAGTTGTGAAGGAAACGGTATACCCGTGAACGTACGTTTTCAGATTTGGGACGAGACCGATACCAATCTGCTCGCGCAAGGCGATACCGGAAGTATCGATGCTCGTGCCAATGCCGATTGGGATCAGTATGCGTTGGTGTTTAAGACCGAACCCGGGCAGACCTCCGTCATCCTAAAAATGAGAAATAACAGCAACGGCGGCTGCGGTAACGATCTTGCCATCGATGACATCGTATTTAAATCTTGTGGGGATGTGGTGACGGTTTCCACCGATGCGAATGAACGTGGCCTTACCGTCTGTGAAACAGAAGGGGCCGTTTCCCGGTCCTTGACCGCACTACCTGATTTTTCAATTTTTGCCTCCCATGCCTACCAGTGGCAACAAAGTACCGATACCCAAGTGTGGACAGATATTCCCGGTGAAACGAATGCAACGATCAATACCCCACCGGTTACGCAAACCACGTTCTTTAGGGTTAAAACGGCAGAGGATGCCATCAATGTCAACAATGACCTATGTAATGTAGTTTCCGATATATTCAACATTACCGTATTGCCGGTTCCCGATGCCCCGGTAAGTAGTGGGGATGTAACGGTTTGTGAGGGGGAAGTGGGCGAACTTAGTGCATCCATCCAAAATGGATACACGGTAAACTGGTATGATGCCCCTACCGGAGGCAACCTGCTTTCAAGCAATAGCACCACTTTTGAGACAGCTGTTGCGGGCACCTACTATGCCGAAGCCAATGCACTAGAGATTACATGTACCTCGGCCACTAGAATCCCTTTAACCCTATTTTTAAACACGCCACCGACCCTTGCCGAAGATACGTACACCTATTTCTGCGAGGGAACAGCGCTTACGATCAGTGCCGGTATTGACGATGTGGCCTATTCCTGGACGACGGGTGCCACCACCAAAACAATACCGATCGATACCCCAGGTGAATACAGCGTTACGGTTACCGATATGAACAACTGCTCGAGCAGCACGTCGTTCTTCATCGAGGAAATCGCCATTCCACGTATAGGAAGGATTTCGTCTGACGGACCTTCCATTCGCATTTCTACGTCTAACGAAGGAGATTTTGAATATTCTTTGGATGGTTCAATATATCAGTCCAGTCCCATTTTTGATACGGTCGAAGGCGGGGTATACACCATTTACGTGCGAGACGGTCTCGATTGTGGAGTCGTTACCCAAGCATTCATTCATCTCATCATCCCCACCTTTTTTACGCCTAATGGGGATACTGTCAACGATCGTTTCGAACTCGATGGATTGGCCTTCTTTACCGACGTCTCCTTTTCCATTTTCGACCGTTATGGTGCATTACTTAAATCGGGCACGAAAGACACTGCCTCTTGGGATGGCACATTTCAAGGAAAGCCGATGCCTTCCGCAGATTATTGGTATGCTATCGATGTCGACGGCTCAACGTTTCGAGGGCACTTCTCTTTAAAACGATAACCTTCTCGATTTTTAAGTCCCAATTCACAATACTTTGCTATTTTTGATGCACTTTAAGGTGCTATGGCGAACTCTTTCGAAACTTATCAACGGCGCAAACTCATCTCCTCCTATTTTTCCGTGGTGCTCAGTATTGCGTTGGTTCTTTTCCTACTAGGTATATTGGGGCTTTTGGTTCTGAATACTAAAAAAATGGCGGACCGTTCGAAAGAACAGATTACCATTTCTATCTTCTTGAAAGAGAACACGAAAGAAATCGAGGTCGAGCAGCTGCAAAAGACCTTGGCCATGTCTGACTACACCAAATCATCTACCTACGTTTCGAAAGAGGAAGCGGCAGAACAGCACAGTGCCGAAATAGGGGAGGATTTTGTAGATTATTTAGGGTATAATCCCTTGAAAAATTCTATTGACGTAAAATTGAATGCAGACTTTGTCACCGAAGAAAAGGTAGAGGAGATTGCCGCGACGCTTTCAGAAAAAAGTTTTGTGGACGAAGTAAGCTATGACCGTGTTCTCGTTGGAATGGTCGCAAAAAGCGTAGAGAAAATAGGCTTTTGGATCTTGGTCGCCAGTGCAGTTTTCACCTTTATTGCCGTGTTGTTGATCAATAGCTCCATTCGCCTTTCCATCTATTCAAAACGATTCATCATTAAGACGATGCAAATGGTGGGTGCTACGAAGACCTTTATCAGAAAACCTTTTATTTGGCAAAATATAAAACTGGGCATGATCGGGGCCGCCGTCGCACTGGTAGCTATTGGTGGCGTGGTCTATTATGTGAATACGAATTTTCAGGACTTAGGACTGCTGGATGAACCTTATATTCTCGTCATACTATTTGTAAGTGTCTTTGTACTAGGGATTTTGATTTCGTTTCTAAGTACCTATTTTGCCACACAACGCTTTCTAAACCTTCGTACGGACGAATTATATTATTAACTTTGAACCATGGGTAAAAAGAACAACATAGAGCAACATTCCAAACAAGAATTTATTTTTCAAAAAAAGAATTATGTATTCATGTTCATCGGTCTAGGCTTTATTGCGCTGGGTTTTATTTTGATGAGCGGCGGTGGCAGTGACGATCCCACGGTTTTTAATCCAGAAATTTATAATTTCAGAAGAATTCGATTGGCGCCTACACTGGTATTGATCGGTCTGGGCATTGAAATTTATGCCATTCTACTGAACCCGCACACCAAAAAATAAGTTCCTTTGGATATATTTGAAGCAATCATTCTTGCCATTATTGAAGGAATTACCGAATATCTGCCCGTCTCCTCTACCGGACACATGATCATCACCTCCTCCTTTTTTGGCATCGCACAAGAAGATTTTACCAAACTTTTCACCATCGTTATTCAATTGGGTACCATTCTTTCTGTGGTGGTGCTCTATTTCAAACGTTTTTTTCAAAGTGTGGACTTTTATGTAAAGCTGTTCGTAGCGTTCATCCCTGCGGTGATACTAGGTCTTTTATTGAGCGATTTTATAGATTCCCTGTTGGAAAGTCCGGTAACGGTGGCCGTTTCGTTGGTAGTAGGCGGGGTTATCCTGCTCAAGGTAGACGATTGGTTTACCTATGGGGAAGAGCAACACGTAAAAACGATTTCGTACGCTACCGCCCTAAAAATTGGCTTTTTTCAATGTTTGGCGATGATTCCCGGAGTTTCTAGAAGTGGTGCCAGTATCGTTGGAGGAATGACGCAAAAACTGTCGAGGACGGCGGCAGCTGAATTCTCTTTTTTCCTTGCCGTACCCACCATGTTGGGAGCTACCTTAAAAAAAAGCTATGACTATTACAAAGCGGGTTTTACATTGACCGATGACCAAGTAAATCTATTGATCATTGGCAATGTCGTCGGTTTCCTGGTAGCACTTCTAGCCATTAAAACATTTATTGGGTACCTAAGCAAAAACGGTTTTAAGTTGTTCGGGTATTACCGCATTATCATTGGCTGCGTGCTACTGGTCATCCATTTTTTCATAAAACCGTTAAGCGTTATCTGATTTGACCGAAGAAGATTTTTTAAGCGGACAAGTGCTATTGATCGATAAACCCATGGGGTGGTCATCCTTTCAGGCGGTGAACAAATTGAAATGGGCGATTCGTAAAAAGTTCGGTCTTAAAAAATTTAAAATTGGGCATGCCGGTACCTTAGATCCCCTGGCAACAGGTTTACTCATCATCTGTACCGGAAAATTCACAAAAAAAATCGACGAATACCAAGGTCAGGAAAAAGAATACACGGGTTGCATTACCCTCGGAACGACCACGCCGTCGTATGACCTGGAGACCGAAATCGACGCATCATTTGCAACGGACCATATCACACCCACTTTGATTCGAGACACCACCCGACAATTTTTAGGAGAGATAGCCCAGGCACCACCCATCTTTTCTGCGCTGAAGAAAGATGGCAAACGGTTGTACGAATTGGCACGTGAAGGCAAATCGGTTGAAATAGCCAAAAGAATCGTGAACGTAAGCACTTTTGAAATCACTCGAATCGATAACCTTGATGTCCATTTCAGAATCGTATGCAGCAAGGGTACTTATATACGCTCCATTGCGCACGATTTTGGAAAAGCGTTGGAATCAGGCGCACATTTGAGTGCCCTGCGAAGAACCAAAATTGGTAGTTTCAACGTAGATAAAGCCCAGGATCCCCTTGTTTTTTCAAATACACTTTTAGGGATCGCTGCTAAGGAATAGTTAAATAAAGTGTACCGCTCATCGATTCCTTAAAATAATTTAGTAGTATTAAGGTTATAT
>JBARCC010000090.1:0-7422 GCA_049793635.1 Maribacter sp.
CCCATTTCCGCACTTCCAAAATTTGCTCAAATGGTGCTAAGTGACCACCAAGACTGCTTGGAAGAGCTGAAAACATTGAGTGCCTCCACTTCGCCGAACCAAAATATGCCGGTTACCTGGCATGGACCCGAGCCCGGAATCGGTTTAAGGGCGTCGGCCAAGTTATCCCAAATTCCCTATAGTTTTGACAATGCCTTGGTTTCAAAAGAGGTTTTTCCGAATGGGGAATTGGATGCCGACCTACAACAGGTCGATTTAAGAAAGACCAATAGCTGGAGGCTCAAACTCGGCGAAATAGAAACTACAGAAATGCTGGAGGTTCAATTGGTGAATTCCGTCGCGCCCTTCGTATTGTGCAATCGATTGGCCGAATTCATGAAAACCGAACCTACGGGGCAAAAACACATCATTAATGTGACCGCGATGGAGGGGAAGTTCCATCGTTTTTTTAAAGAGTCCCGCCACCCCCACACGAACATGGCAAAAGCCGCCCTGAATATGCTAACCCATACCGCCGCGGGTGAATTGGCAAAGGACGGAATCTTCATGAATGCCGTCGACACGGGTTGGGTTACGGATGAAGATCCGGCAGAATTGGCCAAAAAGAAGCAAGAAATACATGATTTTCAGCCTCCCTTGGACATTGTTGATGGGGCCGCACGTGTTTTGGATCCCTTATTTGATGGTATAAACACCGGAAAACATTGGTGCGGTAAGTTTTTAAAGGACTATTTCCCGATTGATTGGTAGGTAGTATTTTTCCTATACCGTTAAAAATTAACTTTTTTGGACACAAACGAAAAGATTTGAAAAATTAACTTTATTACCTGTAGCGAACGACCTTCATTAGACGGCAAGACTGGATGTATCCTAGGAAATACAGGACCGTTGCATATTTTTCGAACACCTTCAGAAATTTGGCTATTCTTTGTAAAGGGTAGCCTTTTTTTTGTTTTCAATCGTGTTTGGAACACGATCATACCCTCAATGAAAAGCCCTTTTATTGATGCATTTTGTATAAAGTATCTGTAAGGTTGCGAAAGCAAAAATTCTTCGCCTCTAATGTAGCCAAATGGATCTATTTTTGTTTTTTTGCCCTATGATACGGAGAAGCACAATATACCTTCTATTCTTTTTGGCATTCATCCTGTTTGGAAGGCACCACGTCTTAAACGCCCAAAGTACACAAATGTATAAAGGTCCTTTGAAAATAGGGGCTTATAAGGGCGACGCAACGTATACCTATGAAATCGTAGAAAATGATACTATTCTACAAGGCGATTTTAGGGTGCAACGCTCAAATCTCCAAGAGCTTTTAGAACAACAGGATTATTCATTTTTGTTCAAAGGTGCATTCGTCGATGGTATTGCCCATGGCCCATGGACGTTTCAGTTCGGGGATTTTAAATCGAAAAGTAAATCGGAAGTGATCGATTACCAATACCGGGTATTGGTAAGTGGAACCCAAGAGGTAGCGAAAGGCAATATCGAACTAGGCAAGCCTGATGGTAAATGGACCATAGTCCTTGAAGAAATAGAAGACTCCGAAATCTCGAAGACACTTTTCAAAAGTGTTCTTTCTTTTGAGAACGGCATTCCCCAGCAAAATTTTAGCATTAATAATGAAAAATATACGCTCGTAGGTCGGTTTTTACGAAACGGGCTGGCGCATGATGAGTGGTCGCTATTTCCAGTGAATGGGATGGACCAAACAGAAAGTTGGAATTTTAAGGATGGCCTCTTGCAGTCCATAAAAATAAATACCGATGGAAATGTGAAAACGATTCCTGTGTATAAGAATCTAAGGGGTACTACCAAAACCGTGAATTTGGACGAAGGCTACCTAAGGGCCTTGGAAATGCAATTTTCCGAAGGCGATTTGGAACTGTTTCTAAATGAGGGACTTCCACGCCTACTGGAGCAAAATACGGTACAATATCAGAAAATCGATGCCATTCTTTCTGAAGTCGGCAAGGCTGATTTTCTCCCCGAATTTAAGGTAAAGGTACCTTACTATCCGTTGGATTCAGTAGAAATTTCTGCGATAGACAGTATAGCCTACTATTCCAAAAAAGCAACTGAAATGAGTTCAGCTATCCGTACCAATTCCCAGCTGAACATTTTAAAATTATCCGATAAAAAAACGTTGTTTCGATATAATACCGTGCAAAAGATTACGTCGGTATACCTAAAGCCGTTACAGGAAATCATAGCATTTGATTCCCTTTCTATTTTAGAACGCACCACCCGCGAACAATTGTTCACACATCTATTTCCAAAAGGTATTCCAGAAAATACACTACCTATAGAAATGAGCATGGACAGTACCGTTACCACAGCATCCTACACTTTTCCGAATACTGAGGAGATTAGGCCACAAAGTGGGGAATTAACTACTATTGAAGCTATAGCTCGTAGGGCATACGGGGGCATTTTGGACATTACATCGGAAGTCGAAGAAACCCTAGCCCAAGAGAACCGACAGAATGAGTTGGTAATGCTCGAAGAAGAAATTATTTCGGGTCATGATGCGTTGGTCGCTTTTGTGGATTCGGTAGGTACATCGATACCTGCCAAGTACAGTACTGCGTTACAGCAATTGAAAACATTTGCGGGTACCACTTTACATGCGTATTCGAACATCAAATCGGCCCAAAGCAAATTGGAGTTCGCCCGCACAACGGTGTCTTGTCTTCAAGAACTTCTTGCTTTGGCGCAAACCGTGGTGCAGATGCCAGAGCGCTGGAATACGATTCAAGAGGCGTATACCGACCGTATATGGAATCCGTTTACGGCCACCTTAATGGATGAGGAGGTAAAAAAACGGATTACTTCCGCCTACAGTAAAATACTGGAACCTTATTTTTTGAAGGAAATCGAACACCATCTCACCTGCGAAACCGTAAAGGAACTTGATTCGAATATTAATGGCTCTTTTACGAACATCAGTGGATTAAGGGATATGGAAACGAGAAAGATAGAACGAAAGCTACGTCGAGAAAATGACCCAAAGGTGGTTTTGCAATTATTGAACGTACAAAACCTCACTAACTAGCCCATGAAAACGTTTTGTTCATATCATTTCTATGTGGTTCTTTTTTGTAGCCTCCTCGGCGCCGGCCATATGGGAGCTCAGGAAATAGAAACACAAGAATTGCCATTAGCCTCCGAATACAAAGACCCGACCACCAAACTCTGGATCAATTCCTATGGCATCATCCGTGTTTCCAAACGTTTGTTTTGGGACGCACAGACCCATTTGAGATTTGAGGAAACGGCAGAGACTCCCTTTGTGGGCCAGGTGGCACAAATTTATAATCGCCACGCCATCGGCTACATACATTCCAAATACTTCAATGCTAGTTTGGGTGGGGTATTGCGTCTCAATTTTAATGTAAACGAGGGTTCGGCAGACCGCAATCTAGTGCCCGAATGGCGTATTTGGCATCAATATCAATTCGCACAATCTTTGGTGAACATGATGGTTTACCACCGTATCCGTATAGAGCATCGATGGACACAAGGTTTTGAAGAGAATAGCGAATATATTTTCAGGAATCGCTACCGGTATATGTTCCGAATGAAAATACCGTTGAACAGTCACAAATTGGAAACCAAAACGTTGTACGTTTCCCCTGAGGCCGAATTGATCATGCAGAGCGGAAAAGCGGTAGTGGGCAGCCCCATGGAAGATTTACGCTTAACGTCGACCTTAGGCTATATTCTTACCCCAAGGCTTACGGTAGCAGCGGGAGCGATGTATTCTCTTGGCCAAGAGTTGAACAATGGAGGCATTTACAAGCAAAGCTGGACCATGCGATTTCATGTGTATTTCTCCCCAGATTTTAGAAAAGTGAAAAACAAATTACCCGAAATACATTTGACCGATTAAACCATAAATACCGAAGTATGAAAAAGAGGAACATATTGGTATATGCACTACTGGCCATTTCTACGGGGGCAGCAGTATTCTTGGGTATCCAAAACAATACGTTACAACAACAAATAAAGGCCAATACCAAGGCACAGGAGAACTTGAACGTATTCGTAAACCGTTCTAAAAAACTTCTTGAAATCGATTCGATAGTGATGCAAGGGGACTACCGCAAGGCCATAGACTCCTATACCTCCACAATGGAAAACAGTAAAGAATTGAATATGGGCATTCCGTTGCGTATCGCATTGGCGCAAAAATTAATGCAAAATGATGTGAATCAAAGAATGGCCCTTAAAAACGATAGTCTCCTATCCGATTCTTTATCGGAAGGTAGCGTATCGCCAGCAGAATTGCGAAGAGTGGACTCGTTGAACTTTGCATTGGAAAAGGCGAGGGTTCAACTCGGGAATATGCGTAACCAACTCAAACAAAAATCTTTTGGGGAGTATATCAATTTCACGAGTACAAAGGGTACAAAACTCCATTATGTAGGCCAAGTCAAAAATAATATGGCGAACGGTACGGGCATTGCGCTGTTGGAGACGGGTAGCCGCTACGAAGGGGAGTGGAAAGACAACAAACGAGAAGGTACCGGTACCTTTTACTGGCCCGACGGCGAGTATTATGTGGGAAGTTACAGCAATGACATGCGAAATGGTCAAGGTTCTTATTTCTGGCCCAATGGCGATAAGTATGTGGGCGAATGGAAAGCGGATAAACGAAACGGTGAGGGTACGTTTTACGATAAGGAAGGTGCCGTAATCACCCGTGGTATTTGGGCAGATGATACGTTAAAGGAAGAGGATAAGGGCAATAAAGGCTAGGCCTTTTCTTCCATTACAGAAGTCTTTAATGTTTCGAATATTAATATCTGAATGCTATCGCATAAGATGACCAAGATGGCCATGAAACAGGACCCCTTTGTCCTAAACCCATAAAAATCTTTTAGACATGTGTTTTACCTCTACGTTTAATTAACTTTAGCTATTGACCGATTCCAAACGAACTTAGAACATGAAAAAACTATTCCGCTCGCTTTCCCTTAGCGCTCTATTGCTATCAACGGCCGTGTTATACGCTCAAGAATTTGAGTCCTTCCAGTACCGAACCATTGGGCCTTCCAGAGGAGGACGGGTGACCACCGTAACAGGAACTGCGGCACTTCCTGGTACATTTTATCTTGGAGCTTCCGGTGCCGGGGTTTGGAAAACCGATGATTATGGCACCACTTGGAACAACGTTTCTGACGGATATTTCAAGACTCCTTCCATCGGTGCTATTGAAGTAGCTGCCAACGACCCAAATATAGTATATGTAGGAACCGGTTCCGATGGGCTGCGCAGTAATGTTATCAGCGGTAAAGGCATGTATAAGTCCGTAGATGCGGGAAAAACGTGGAATGCTATCGGTTTGGAAAAGGTGGGGCAGATCGGTGCCGTAGAAATCGACCCGACAAATAGTAATATTGTTTGGGTAGCCGCCATAGGCAATGCCTTTACTGCAAATGCGGAGCGCGGTATCTTTAAAACGATGGATGGGGGCATAACTTGGGAAAAGGTGTTTTATATTTCCGATACTACCGGCTTTGCGGATTTGGAATTGCTGCCCGGAAATCCGAACGTGGTGTATGCAGCCGCCTGGAAAGCCCAAAGGACACCTTGGACGATTATTTCTGGAGGAGCGCACAAAGAGGGTGGGATTTATAAATCGATCAATGGGGGCAAAGACTGGACAAGATTGGAAAACGGCCTGCCAAAAGGATTGATCGGCAAAATAGATTTGGCCGTTTCCCCGGTAGACTCCAGTATTCTCTATGCGGTCATTGAAGCGCCTGAAAAAGAAGCCGGGGTGTATAAATCGACAGATCAAGGGGCATCGTTCGTTCAGACTTCGGACAAGGAAGGTCTTTTGAACAGACCATTCTACTATACGAATATAGAGTTGGACCCGACCAATCCCGATATCGTATACTCCAATGCCAATCCTTTATTAAAATCGATGGATGGGGGAAAAACGTGGAAAGAAATGGATACTCCACACGGCGATAATCATGATATATGGCTCAATCCGAACAATCCGAATCTGCTGATCCAATGCAATGATGGAGGTGCCAATGTATCCCATAATGGAGGTAAAACCTGGTCGACCCTATTCAACCAACCTACCGCAGAAATGTATCAGGTAGCGGTCGATGACCAATATCCTTATTGGGTCTACGGGGCGCAACAGGACAATACTACGATATCCATTCCCAGCTTACCTCCGAGTGGAAATGCACCCCAAGGAACGCAGCTGATGGTGGAAGTAGGGGGTTGCGAGACTGGGCCATCCATTCCTAAGCCAGGAAACCCCAATATCGTGTACAATAACTGTAAAGGTCGCTTTAGCGTCTTCAATAAGATTACGGGCACCAACCGGGAATATTCCATCGGGGCTTCCAATATTTACGGACACAATCCCAAGGATTTAAAATATCGCTTTCAACGTATTGCCCCTATCCACGTATCGCCGCATGATCCCGATGTGGTGTATATGGGTTCTCAATATGTACATAAAACAGGGAACGGTGGAAAGATTTGGGCAACCATTTCCCCGGATCTGACGGCATTTGAACCGGATAAACAGGTAATTTCAGGGAGTCCCATCACCAGGGATATTACCGGTGAAGAATACTATAGCACCCTATATTCCATTAGAGAATCCCCATTGACTAAAGGATTGATTTGGACGGGATCCAACGACGGAATCATCTCCTTGACCAAAGATGGTGGGCAGACCTGGGCGAACGTTACCCCCAATAAGCAATTGAAGGGCGGTAGGATAGAGTCCATTGAGCCCTCGAAATTCGATGCTGCAAAGGCGTATATTTCGGTGGACCGGCATTTGTTGGGGGATGACACCCCCTACTTTTATAAGACCCAAGATTATGGAAAAACTTGGGAATTGATCAGTACGGTTTCCAATGGTATTCCAGTAGACCACGTCAGTAAAGTATTGCGGGAAGACCCTATAAAGGAAGGCCTATTGTATGCAGGAACGGAATATGGCATGTTTATCTCTTTCAATGATGGAAAAACCTGGAACCCATTTCAACAAAACCTACCGGTAACCCCGATTACCGATATCGTTATCCATAGGGGAGATTTGGTGTTGAGCACCATGGGACGCGGCTTTTGGATATTGGACAACATCACTGCACTACGTGATTCAAAATTAAGTACGCTAAAGGATGCCCCTGTGCTCTTTACACCCGAAACGACCATCAGGTATAGAAATGCCGGGGGGGCAGATGATTTTCCGAAATACCCTACCACACAAGTGCTCTTTGATTATTACCTCCCAAAGGAATACAAGAATGACGTTCAACTAGAAATTCTGGATGCCGATAAGAAATCATTGGTCACTATCGTTAGCGATTCAAGCCAACTGAAATCGACGGAAACAAAAGTGGAGGATATGGGGCTGAGCATGACGTTCACCTATGC
>JBARCC010000091.1:0-4333 GCA_049793635.1 Maribacter sp.
ATCATATTTCCTTTGGGCTGCATAATATCCAAGCCAATACCTATGGCGGCGGCCATTGGCTCATGAATGAGATACACTTCCTTTCCATTAACCCTTTCGGCAGATTCCTTTACCGCACGCATCTCAACTTCGGTAATCCCGGAAGGGATGCAGATGACCAATCGAAGTGCCGGTGGAAACCATTTTTTCTTCAATGCCGGGATGTTTTTAATGAACATCATCAACATTTTTTCCGAAGCATCGAAATCTGCGATTACCCCGTCTTTCAACGGTCTAATGGTCTTTATGTTTTCATGGGTCTTGCCTTGCATCATGTTGGCCTCTTTACCAACGGCAATGATTTTTCCGCTAATTCGATCTCTGGCAACGATGGACGGACTGTCGACTACTACTTTGTCATTATGTATAATAAGGGTATTCGCCGTACCTAAATCTATGGCTATTTCCTCGGTCAAGAAATCAAAAAATCCCATACGTGATATTTATATTTTAGATAAAAGGGTGTATTTTACCGACAAAAGTAATGAAATTAATGCTTGAAATGACGTGTGCCCGTCATCACCATTGAAATTTCATTTTCGTTACAGTAATCAATACTCAATTGGTCTTTTATGGACCCTCCGGGTTGTATAACACTGGCGATACCCGCCTTACCTGCAATTTCGACACAGTCTGGAAACGGAAAAAATGCATCGCTCGCCATCACGGCGCCTTTGAGGTCGAAGTTAAAGGACTGGGCCTTGTGTATGGCTTGGTTTAAAGCGTCTACCCTAGAGGTTTGGCCCGTACCACTTGCGCAAAGTTGTTTGTTTTTAACCAGAACAATGGTGTTGGATTTCGTGTGCTTGCATAGTTTGGAAGCGAACAATAGATCGGCAATCTCACTCTCAGATGGTTTTTTGTCGGTGGCATAGGTCAAATCCGATAGGGCATCGGTCTTATGGTCCTTATCCTGCAATAGCATGCCGTTCAAACAGGTTCTCACCAGCATATCTGGCATGGGCACTTCGTTCTGGACAAGGACAATCCTATTTTTCTTCCCTTTTAAGATTTCCAGGGCATCCTCTGCATAGCTTGGCGCAATGACCACTTCACAGAAAAGTTCATGTATTTCTTCTGCAGTCGCTTTATCAAATTTTTTGTTGCTGATCAATACCCCTCCAAATGCGGAAACCGGATCGCCGGCCAAAGCATCTACATAGGCTTGGTGCAAGGTATCCCGTTGTGCCAAGCCGCATGCGTTGTTATGCTTTAGGATGGCAAAAGTAGGGGCGTCGTCCTTAAATTCCAGCATTAGGTTAACAGCTGCATCTACGTCGAGCAGGTTGTTATAGGATAGTTCCTTACCATGAACTTTGGAGAACATAGCGTCAAAATCGCCAAAGAAAAATCCTTTTTGATGTGGGTTTTCACCATAACGGAGCACTTTACCATTGGTTTCGCTGATCTTTAGGGCGGCAATATCATGGTTTTGATTGAAATAATTGAAAATGGCACTATCGTAATGGGATGATATATTGAATGATTTTGCAGCAAATCTTTTTCTGTCCTCAAGGCTGGTCTCGCCATTATTTTCTGAGATTACGGAAAGAAAATCAGCATAATCCTCCATAGAGGAAACACAAAGAACGTCCTTAAAATTTTTGGCCGCGGCCCTTATCAACGAAATGCCCCCAATGTCTATTTTCTCGATGATGTCCTGTTCCGCGGCACCACTGGCTACCGTTTTCTCAAAGGGATACAGATCAACAATAACAATATCGATTTGGGGGATATCAAATTCCGCCAATTGAGCAACATCACCAGCATTGTCCTGTCTGTTTAAAATACCCCCAAACACTTTTGGATGTAATGTTTTTACACGGCCACCAAGAATGGATGGATAGCTGGTTACGTCCTCTACCGCAATTACATCAATACCTAAATCCTTGATGAATTTTTCGGTACCCCCTGTTGAGTATATGGTGATGCCCAATTCTTGGAATTTCTTGACGATCGGCTCTAGGCCGTCTTTATGAAATACAGAAATTAAGGCGGAAGATGCTTTTTTTACACTGCTCATTGTACGATGCTTAAGGTTTCTAATAAGCAGACAAATGTAATTTTTTTGAAACTAGTATACCGGCTAGGTTATCAACAAAAGGGGAAAGTTTTAAAGAATTTTAGCTACTTCGAAATTTACAAATTCCAAGAAGTGTTCGTCTGCCTTGGTGAAGGGATCTGCGGTGTTGGAATCAATGTCTATCTGTCCAATGTTCTCTCCATTCACAAAGAGCGGCACCACTATTTCCGCTTTTACCGTTATGCTGCAGGCAATATAATTATCTTGGGCCTTTACATCGGGCACTACAAAGTTTTGATTGCTTTCGGCCACTTGGCCGCAGATTCCTTTACCGAAAGGAATGATGGTGTGTTCTGTGGGTGCACCGGCGTAAGGCCCCAATTTTAATTCTCGTTTATCCCCATTTTTAAAATAAAACCCTACCCAATCGTAGTGGGGGATTTCCTCTTTTAAGAGCTCACATAGCTGCTGTAATGTATCGGTGGTGCTAGCATGTGAATCTATGATGGATTTTACACGCGGTCTTAAAGGGTCGAACATCGGTTGGATTTAAAGATGAATACAAATGTGAAGCTTAAAACCTATATCCACAATAGCTATGGCTTAAAAATTCGTTAAGATATTTCTGAATTGAAACAAGCGATTGGATATTGATTAATTTTACACCAATGAAAGTGCTTATTTTCAAACTACAAGCCATTTCAATGGCGCTGCTCTTGTTACTGTCAACCATTTCGTGGACGGTAGGGATGCATATATGTCAGGGCAAGGTCACTGACATCGCTTTCTTTTCCCAAGCGGCGGATTGTTGTATGGAATCGGGTGTGACCACAATTCCCAATGATAAGGAATGTTGTGGCGATGAAATACGCACCTTGGCCGGGCAAAATGAATTGCATTTTAATGGTATCGATTTTGATTTTTTACCATCGGTCTTTCTTACCATAGACAGAATTTCAGTAGTACATCCTTTTCATGCTCTTTCCAAAAAAGAGGGTAACCCCAGTTCATATCCGAGACCTCTTCAGGTGAGGGATTTGAATATTCTTCATCAAGTTTTTTTAATTTGATTCTAAGCTCTGGCGTACTAGGATACTCTTTATAGGGATTGGATAAATACGAAAGTTCCGCAAAACGTTTTTCGTTTCTATTTTTATCGGCTTAAGGTGCCAATGCCCAATGGGCATTTGATATGAGCTGACTAGTTTTCGATATAGTATTGTAAGACTTACATTTGCCGCACCGTTTATTGACCGCTCTATATTCCTATTTTGTAAGATACATAATCATTTACTGGATCATTCGAATACTAAACTAAATGCATACATACATCAAAATACTACTAATTTCCTTGCTGTCTTGGTCCTCTTTTTCGCAAGAAACCATTAAAGGTAGTGTAATGGACTCCGAAGGTTCAACCGCTCTTGGGTTGCCTGGAGCCAATATCTATTGGCAAGATTCACAGACAGGAGTTGTGACGGATAGCGACGGTAATTTTTCCATACCCTACCTAAAGGATTTCAATAAGCTCATCATTAGTTATGTAGGGTACCAACCCGATACGCTTACGGTGAACCAACCAAGGTATATTCGCCATGTGCTAAAACCGTCCAACGCGTTGGACGAGGTGGTGGTACAGCAAAAACGCGATGCAATTCAGAAAACCTATTTTAGCCCGCAAAACGTGATTACGGTCAATAGTGCCGAATTATTGAAAGCTGCTTGTTGCAACTTGGCCGAAAGTTTTGAGACCAATCCCTCGATAGATGTAAACCTTTCCGATGGTCTTACGGGAACAAAACAAATACAAATGCTGGGGCTGACAAGTCCGTATTTGCTGATTACCCAAGAAAATATTCCGATGGTTCGCGGAGCGTCCCAAGCCTATGGTTTAACGTTTACCCCTGGTACCTGGATCGAAAGCATTCAAATCACAAAAGGCGCGGGAAGTGTGGTGAACGGTTATGAAAGTATCTCGGGACAAATCAATACAGAACTGGTGAAGCCACTGACGGACAATACCATTTTTGCAAATGGCTATGCGAATGAAAATGGACGCTACGAGGTAAATACCCATTTTAATAGAACGCTAACGGAAAAATGGAGCACAGGACTTTATGTTCATGGAAATATGAGAAGTCAAAAAGAGGATGATAATGAAGACGGATTTTTGGACGCTCCCTTAGGGAATCAAATTAATGTTATGAACCGTTGGCAGTATCAAGATGCAGAAAAGGGATGGGTCAGCTTTTTCAATGTCCGCTTTCTAAA
>JBARCC010000092.1:0-2585 GCA_049793635.1 Maribacter sp.
ACGGGATACCCTTTAGGGTTTATGAGAGAACGCAACGTTGCATGTTCACAAGTATCGACCCTACAACGCAAAAAAAAGACGTACAACTTGAACCTTTGCGT
The DNA here is from genome assembly GCA_049793635.1 of Maribacter sp. Taxonomy (GTDB): domain Bacteria; phylum Bacteroidota; class Bacteroidia; order Flavobacteriales; family Flavobacteriaceae; genus Maribacter. Next base: position 102 of record JBARCC010000092.1, read on the forward strand.
ACCATTGCAAAATTACGTAAGGCGTCTGGCCTGAAACCCACATTTGGAATTGGTTTGGTGCCGTTATCTGCAGGTCAAATCAACGTCGGTGATTTTATCAAAATAATACATACCACAGAGCACAATAATAACAGTTAAAATAATGAGTAATAGGGAGTTAGTAAGTGTTGCTATTATAGGAGCGGGGCCTAGGGGTCTTTCCGCTTTGGAGAGCTTATATTATAACATTGCTAAGTGCTCGTTGGACAAAACTGTCAAGACACTACTTTTCGAAGCGTCTGGGCAATTGGGAAACGGCCAAGTGTATCACATGAAGCAACCTGATTCTAACTGGTTGAACGTATCGGATAGGGGGCTGACGATTCCGGCTAGGCAAGCACTAAAAGGGCCACATTTTAATGTCCCAGCCTTTCCTTCCTATCATGATTGGAGCGGATTTGATCGCGAGGTGGATACGGGAAGTAAACCAGATAATTTCACGACGCGTTCCCACATGGGAGTGTATTTAAATCAAAGGTTTACCTCCTTAGCAGATGTATTGATAAAAAATGGTTTGCTTGAAGTCATACACGAAAGCATTGTCCATCTTGATTATAAAAATAATCGATTTATAATCAGGTCCGATAAGGGTAAATATATTGCAAACGAATGTGTTTTGACAGTTGGCCATCAGCCCACAAAGTTGGATGAGCAACTCTCAAAATGGAAAACGAAGGTCAGTGCTACCTCAGGAAGCAAACTTTTTGAATATCCTTATCCCATCGAGGACGTTAAACAAAACATCCAACATGGCGACGTCGTGGCTCTACGTGGTTTTGGTCTTGCGATGATCGATGTAGCGCGAGCACTTTCAGAAGGTATGGGGGGTGATTTTACAGTACTTGACCGCAGTACGCGTAAAATGAGTTATACCTTCAAGGATAAAGATAAAGTGTTGATCGTGCCATTTTCGCTCAATGGTTTACCGATGACCCCGAAACCCCTTAGTCTCAACTTGGATGTACCCTTTATTCCGACGGAAAATGAACTTGCGTCGTTTGAAGGTCGATTGAGTACATCGGTCCACGATAGTTCAGTGATAAGGGATACGCGATTTTTGACCTCTGCGATAATACCGTTAATCGTTCAGAAATTTATGGCTCTTGATGAGCGTGCTATAGCTCATTCACTATCGTATAGCGCACTTGAAAAAATTGTCGAGCAATGGCTGGAGGATGGTAGTATAGATCACGACCTTATAATTTCGAAATCACTTGCGGCGTACGACAGTATGCAGCGTTTCGTAGATATGGCTACCGGACGGTCAAGAATAAGTTTGGACTATTGTATTGGGCAGGTATGGCGACACTGTCAGCCAACAATGTACAAAGCCCTTTCTTTTACTGATTTGGGTGATGAGATTATTGCTGAGGTAATTCAATTGGATGAGCGCCTCAAGCGATATTCGTATGGCCCACCTGTAGACAGTCTTACCCAAATGCTTGCCTTGGTGGATGCTGGTGCGATGACCCTTGATTTCGTGAACGATCCTGAAATATCGCTCACGGGCAAAGGATGGGAATTAAAAAAGGGTAAGGGAAAAATCGTAGCCAATGTAATGATTGATACGGTTTTGGATTCCCCAAAGCTTTTGGACATAAATTCGCCATTGGTCAAAAGTCTTCTTGAAGATTCCCTGGTAGAACCCATTCACACATCGCTTGGGATCAGCACCTATAAAAATGCGTTGGTGGAATTGGAGGAAGAGCGTGAAGAGATACCTCTTGCCGTTTTAGGTAGGCTTGCGAAGGGTAGCATCATCGGAGTGGATGCAATCTTGGAATGTTTTGGTAATCGTTCGGATGCATGGGCGAAGGGCGTAATGGAGCGGCTAGGCATTATTTAAAGATTTTGAAGTAGCGGATGGTGAAATGCTTCTAAGGCATTTCACCGTCATGGAAAAGAACCACATTGTGAGCTAATAATACCGTAAGTAAGGTACTAGATATCAAGGGTAGTGGGTATGATTCAAAGCAAGTGGTCATTTTGCGTGTACAGCCCTATTTTACATACATCCATGGAAAAAGTAATGTGCCTAACTCCTCCTTGACGCTACGAGTACTTAAGAAAACCTAAATTTTTAAACTGATAGAAGTATTGGAGGGCTACTGAACTGTCCGCTATGGCATAAAGCAGTAAATGCTCCAAGAGGTGTTATTGATGTACGTTTAGGGTTGAAATGTTTTGTGGGCATTGAATACGCCGGGGTTGACTAAAAATGTAAGCCATTAAAATTTGAAATGTTCAGTAGTGCCTATACGTAGTATGGTTTTACAACAGGGTACACTTTTAATTTGAGGATGCATCTTCTTTTTGTTCCGTCTCTTTTTCAATTTGGTCAAATGCACGGGAAAGTATTTTCTTGCTTGGTTCTGGTAAGCGCTGTTCATCTGCGAGTGCGGGTTCGAAACTGAAATCCACGAAGAATGGAAAATGATCCGAACC
>JBARCC010000093.1:0-6189 GCA_049793635.1 Maribacter sp.
TTATACGATAAATTGGATAAAACCAGTGCCGATAATGCGGTAGTGAACGCCAAATTATTGGCAGAAGATGCAAGCGGGAATATGATCCGCTCAAAAGCGGGGAAAGTGGTTGTTGTAGATGGTCTGAACGATTATATCATTGTAGATAAGGAAGAAGTGCTTTTGATTTACCCAAAATCGAAAGAACAGGACATAAAGCAAGTTTTACAAAAAGTAAAGGATGCGTTTGGCGATGAATATGCTTAAGTATGGAAAATAACCTTGATCAAGACAACATAACCCCAACCAGTGGCAAGGGGAATGGTGGCAATGAAATAAAGAAAGATTTTCATGGTCTACTCGGTAGTGTGAAAAAATTTCTTTCGGAGCTACTTGATATTCGTGCCAATACCGATCAGCAAGCTACGAAAGAAGCTATTATAGCCGACATTACGTTCAAGGGGCATACCAGCTGGATTTTAATTTGTTCGATCTTCATTGCCTCCATAGGGTTAAATGCGAATTCTACAGCGGTCGTTATCGGGGCGATGCTTATCTCTCCATTAATGGGTCCGATTTTAGGCATCGGCATGTCGGTCGCTATCAATGACATCGACACCTTAAAGAGATCGTTGAAGAATTTTGCGGTGATGGTCGTTTTAAGTGTCATCACCGCGTATCTATTTTTCAGGTTTTTTCCGTTACGGGACGAATCCTCAGAGCTATTAGCGAGAACTGCACCCGATATCAGGGATGTATTGATCGCCTTCTTCGGTGGTTTGGCCTTGGTCATCGCACGTGCGAAAAAGGGAACTATTGCCAGTGTTATTTTTGGGGTAGCGATTGCCACGGCCTTAATGCCGCCATTATGTACGGTCGGTTTTGGTTTGGCCATCGGCAATTGGTCATACGCCACCGGAGCCCTATACCTATTTACCATCAACACTATTTTCATTGCCTTGGCCACGTTTTTGATCATCAAGCTATTGCAATTTCCGATGGTGCGTTATGTCAACTCTAAAAAGAGAAGGTTGATCGGGCGTTTGGCCTCATTGTTGGCCATTTTAGTAATGATACCGGCCGGAATCACATTTTACAATGTTTTTCAGGAATCTCTTTTCAAAAGGGATGCGAACGAGTTCATTGATGAAAAAATCGCTCCCTATCAATTTTCTGGAGAGGGAAAATTTCTAAAGGATTTTAGCGACGTAACCTATAATGACGGTGCAAACCCAGAGGTTGAATTGGTATTTATGGGCAATGAATCCATTCCTGAAAACGTAATCGCCACTTGGAGAAATCAAATGCAGGAATATCCCATGTTGAAAAAAAGTGCATTGATTGTGGTGCAAGGGTCAGGAAACGGAGAAGGGAACGAGCTCAAATACGTGAACGAGCTCTATGAGTCCCAAAAGAGCATCCTTTCCAATAAAGATGAAAAAATTAGATTTTTAGAGGGAGAATTAACCCGATTGGGTCAGGTGACTTCCAATCAAATTCCTTTTAGGGAAATTAGTCTGGAGGCCAAGACGAATTATGAAAATTTAGAACGATTGGGATATGCCTACTTAATCTCGACAGATTTTTCTAAAACCGATAGTATTCCATTGTTCGAGGTCGCGTGGAAAAAAGAGGCCAAATCCGCTGAAATCACCAAGGATATGAACAAATTGCAAAATTGGTTGCGTCTACGGTTGAACAATAAGAACATTCAAATCAAACAGGTGGCAACCGATTAATTTTGTTCTTGGATATACATTTGCCGTACTTTTTTGAACAGATCTGAAGAGTACACAAAATTGGTCACCGATTCGTTATCGGTCTTAAAAATTTCATCCTTAGTTCCTTCCCATTCTTTAAGTCCGTTTTTTAAAAAAATAATTTTCTCGCCGATCTGCATCACAGAATTCATGTCATGGGTGTTGATGACGGTGGTGATATCATATTCCTCGGTAATCTCCTTGATCAGGTTATCGATGAGAATAGCCGTTTTAGGATCAAGCCCCGAGTTAGGTTCGTCACAAAAGAGATACTTGGGATTCATTACGATAGCCCTGGCAATAGCGACCCGTTTTTGCATTCCTCCAGATATTTCGGACGGAAATTTATCGTTGGCATCCACCAAATTTACCCGTTTGAGCACCGTGTTTACACGGTCTTTCATTTCCGATTTATGCTGTTTGGTGAACATTTCCAAAGGAAAGGTAACGTTACCCTCAACCGTCATGCTATCAAAGAGGGCACTCCCTTGGAATACCATTCCCATTTCCTGACGCAGATCGCGTTTTTCATCACCACTAAGTTCAGAATACAATTTACCATCATAAGCGATCCCACCTTCTTCGGGGGAGAATAGGCCTAAAAGACATTTTAGAAACACGGTCTTACCTGATCCACTTTGTCCGATGATCAGATTGGTCTTTCCTTTTTCAAATTTTGCGGAAACTCCTTTTAGGATATGGGCGTCACCAAAAGATTTATGTATATCACGTACGTCTATCATTATCCTAGCAAGAGTTGGGTTAGTATATAGTTGATGATGATGATGGCCACACTGGTCCACACAAACGAGGTGGTACTGGCTTTACCGACTTCCAAGGCACCGCCCTTCATGTAAAATCCATGGAAAGAAGGTATGGTGGCGATGATGAATGCAAAAATCAGGGTTTTTATGAACGCATAGGCAATGTGAAAGGGAACGAAATCGGCCTGTAGCCCGGTCACGAAATCGGTACTCGTCAAAAAACCACCGAGGACACCGGCCATCCATCCACCGAAAATACCCACATACATTGAAATGGCGATGGCAAAAGGATAGAACAACATCGCAATGATTTTCGGAAATACCAAATAGTTCAGTGAATTAACGCCCATCACCTCAAGTGCATCGATTTGCTCGGTAACCCGCATGGTGCCAATGCTAGAAGTAATATACGAGCCTACTTTACCCGCCATAATAATGGATACGAACGTAGGGGCAAACTCTAAAATCACCGATTGTCGTGTGGCGAAGCCAATGAGATTTCTAGGGATTAGCGGGTTGGTGAGGTTAAGCGCGGTCTGGATGGCAACCACGGCCCCGATAAAAAATGAAATAAAAATAATGATTCCTAAAGAGCTGAAAATCAATTCATCTATCTCTTTTAAAATGAGCGTTTTCATTATTCTCCATTTCGTTGGCTTTTTAAATACCTCACGGATCATGATGGCATAGCTTCCGATAGATGCTAAATAATTCATTGATTATCTTAAATTTCTTGTCGTAAAAATAACAATAAAGGACTTCATTTAACGCTCAATTCATCTTTAAAGGTGGAATTTATTTACTTTTACGCTTGAATTGAACAGTTATGAAAATGAGAAATCTTGTTGGTATTTCTGCGGTATCGTTCTGCCTATTATTGACATTGGGCACCTCGGCACAGAGCAAAAATAAGGGGAATGAAGCGAACGAAAAGCTGAGAACTACTCCAAAACTGGTGGTAGGTATCGTTGTGGACCAGATGCGCTACGATTACTTGACCCGTTTTTATGATCATTTTGGAAAGGATGGTTTCAAAAGACTGGTGGAGCAAGGGTTCAATTGTAAGAATAACCATTTCAATTACGCCCCTACGAGCACGGGGCCGGGGCATACCTCTATCTATACCGGTACGACGCCCTCCGTACATGGTATTATCGGAAATGACTGGTACGATAAAGAAACGGATGCCGACGTATATTGCGCTTCCGATGCTTCCTATACTTCGGTAGGCACCACTTCCGATGCAGGTCAAATGTCGCCCCATCGTATGACTGTCACCACCATTACCGACGAATTAAGACTGAACACCCAAATGCGCGGTAAGACCATCGCGATTGCCTTGAAGGATAGAGGCGCCGTATTGCCCGGGGGGCATACCGCCAATGCGGCCTATTGGTTTCATGGAGCCGACGAGGGCAAATGGATTACCAGTTCCTATTATATGAACCAACTCCCCAAATGGGTGACAGAATTTAACGCCTCCGGGAAAGTACAATCCTATAAAAAAGGATGGAATACCCTTAAAGACATTAAGGAGTATCAGGAAAGTGGCACGGATGACAACCTTTATGAAGGTCTTTTGGAAGGTGAAACGACCCCTGTTTTTCCACACAGCACTGCGGCGCTCTTGGATAAAAACAAAGATTTCGATATCATAAAAGCAACGCCTTACGGAAACGCATTAACGGCCGATTTTGCCATTGAGGCACTTCAGCAAGAAGGGTTGGGGAAAGATGACATCACCGATTTTTTAGCGATCAGTTTTTCGAGCACCGATTACGTAGGCCATAAGTATGGGGTAAACTCTAAAGAAGTTCAGGACACCTATTTGCGGTTGGATGAAGATTTGGCGCGGTTCTTAAAAGCTTTGGACAAAAATGTTGGCGAGGGAGAATATACGGTCTTCCTCACCGCAGATCATGCTGCGGTAGAAGTGCCCACCTACCTTAAGGATCAAAGGATACCTGCCGGATACGTTGATAATGCCGATACGAAGAAAAGATTTTCGGAGTTCTTAAAATATGAATACGGTTCAGAGGATATTGTAAAGGATTATTCCAACGCGCAATTATTCTTGGACCACAACATCATTAAGAACCTCGATTTGGACCTTGCCAAGGTCGAGGCTGATATCGCCCGGGAATTTTTGAAGTATGATGCGGTCGATCGTGTGTATACCGCAGATCAAATGTTGAATTACGAATACACCAGCGGTATTCCCTATATTTTACAGAATGGGTACAACCATAAACGCTCGGGAGATATTTTGATCGTATTGAAACCCGGCTTTATTTCGTATTCAACTACGGGCTCAACACATGGTTCTCCGCAAATTTACGATACTCACGTACCCTTGCTTTTCTATGGAAAAGGGATTAAGCCGGGTTCTACGGTAGCCCGCACCGAAATCCCGGATATCGCACCCACCCTAGCGGCACTTTTGGGCATTTCCTTTCCAAATGGTGCCAACGGGAACCCTTTAACAGTCGTATTGGAGTAAGATGGACAAAAGGCCCATTGGTATATTTGATTCCGGGATAGGTGGGACTTCCATTTGGGGGGAAATTCAACGTCTGATGCCCAATGAGGATTGCCTGTATTTGGCCGATAGTAAAAATGCTCCCTATGGTGAGAAATCCAAAGAACTTATTTTAGAATTGAGCATCAAGAATACCGAATACCTGTTGGGCCAACATTGTAAACTTATCGTTGTTGCCTGCAATACGGCGACCACGAACGCAATAGCATTTCTTCGCGACCAGTATGCTGTACCCTTCATCGGCATCGAACCCGCTATCAAACCAGCGGCACTGAATTCGAAGACCAAGGTAATCGGGGTACTTGCTACAAAAGGCACTTTAACGAGTAGCCTCTTTCACAGTACCTCAAAGATTCATGCGGCCGGTATTACGATCGTTGAGCAAACTGGGACCGGTTTGGTGGAAATGATCGAGAAGGGAGCCTTGAACAGTGATGACATGGTCAACACCCTGACACGGTATATGCAACCCATGGTGGAAAAGGGAATCGATTATCTCGTATTGGGCTGTACGCACTACCCCTATTTGATTCCAATATTAAAAGAACTATTGCCCAACAATGTGGTCATCATCGATTCAGGGCAAGCGGTTGCCAAACAGACCTTATCGGTTTTGGATAAAAACGGACTGATCACAGATTCCACTAAGGTAGGAATACACCAATTCTATAGCAATGCCGACGAAAAAGTACTGTTTGATATCCTTTCGAAAAATCATGTCAACACCCAGGTATCCTATTTGGATTTTTAGAATTTTATAGGATAAATAATGAAAAAGTGAGCCCGTAGAGGAAATAGTCTAAATGACCTCAATGGGTAGTTGGCCCATGGGTCCATATCTCAAAAGGTAATTTGGGTTTTTTATCCTTTTCAGCATAAAAAGGGTCTCTAGGACAGATTTTTTTAGGGTTGGGTTTCCAATACCGGCCTCGCCGGTAAGCAGGCACTCGATTTTGAGCTATAAAAATTGAATATGTACTATGTACACTGCCTTTTTTGGACATTGTAGTCAAGTGTACACTGGGTACAGTTGGTATCGATTTAGCAAAACGCGCTTATCAAAAATGAGATACTAGATGGCGCCCTTTTTTTCGTAGGTCAAATACGTGAAAGCATAATTATGGCGTTCATCTTTGGAGTGATGTTC
>JBARCC010000094.1:0-1948 GCA_049793635.1 Maribacter sp.
GAGCCTTATTATTGGGTTAATCACAGTCAATTGGTCAATGCAAAAACAGGTGCATTAAAAGCTGAAATATCGGAACAGGATGCCCTTCAGGTAGCGGAGAGAAATATGCTGCCTGAATTAAAAGTCAAAAGCATAGAACGAATCGAGGAAGTGGGGAGCCATAGCGAATATCGAGGCAGACCCCTTCCAGCCTATGCTATATCATATGAAACACCCGAAAATATAAAAGCCTATGTGTCTGTCAAAGACGGTACGTTCCAAACATTGCGCCATCGCGATTGGCGTTGGTTCGACTTTCTATGGATGACCCATACCATGGATTACCAAGGAAGGGACGATTTTAATACCATAGTCCTCCGAGCCTTTTCGCTTTTAGGCCTAATAACCGTTTTAAGCGGGTTTTTATTATGGTATATATCATCGCCTTCGGTCATAAAAATCAAAAGACGAAGTAATACTAAAAAGGAAAACAAAAATTAGTCAAGCAATTTGTACTGAATATTCTACAGCAATAAAACAGCATTAATACTTAAAATCATGAACAAAAACATCATTTATATTGGAACGGCCCTTATTGTTGGCCTGTTAGCAGGATATCTTATTTTCAGCAGTTCGTCTAAGGATGAGATGGCGGTAAAGGAATTGTCAGATATGTCGGATACGCACGACCACTCTGGCGAAACGGCCGAACAAATGTGGACCTGCTCCATGCACCCACAGATTATGCAGCCCGAACCTGGCGATTGCCCTATTTGTGGAATGGATTTGATTCCTGCGGAGACCGGGGCCGAAGGCCTTAGTGCCAATGAAATCAAGATGACCGACAATGCCATGGCCTTAGCCAACATTCGTACTTCTGTGGTCGGTAAGGGCAGTATGGATGGAAATTCCTTGAAACTATCAGGGAAGATTAGGGAAAACGAAGAGGCCAACGCCGTACAGGTTACTTATTTTGCAGGCAGGATTGAAAAACTGTATGTAAACTATACAGGGGAAAGCGTAGGGAAAGGAAAGCTACTTGCCACAATCTATTCCCCCGAACTTGTTTCGGCACAGCAAGAATTGCTTACGGCGGCATCCATGAAAGAATCCCAGCCCGCCTTATACAAGGCCGTACGTAACAAGCTAAAATTATGGAAGCTTTCTGACAAACAAATCAATAGCATTGAAGAGTCGGGGCAGGTTCAGGAAAACTTTCCGGTGTACGCCACAGTGTCCGGAACGGTAACCGAAAAAATGGTAGAAGAAGGGGATTATGTCAAGCAGGGCCAACCCCTTTATAAAATAGCAAACCTGAATTCCGTCTGGGCAGTATTCGATGCCTACGAAAACCAGATAGCATCCCTGAAGACGGGTCAAGAGATAAAGCTTACCACCAATGCATATCCGAATAAAGAATTTACGGCGAAGGTATCGTTTGTGGACCCACTGTTGAACTCCGCTACAAGAACGGTAATGGTCCGTGCAGTGCTTAACAATTCGGAAGACCTATTAAAACCTGGTATGTTCGTTGAGGGCAGAATAGATATGTCCAGCGAAAGATCCGATGAAGTGATTAATGTTCCTTCAACTGCCGTCATGTGGACGGGCGAACGTTCCGTGGTCTACGTAAAGACCAACCCCAACGAACCGATTTTTGAAATGAGGGAGGTCACTCTGGGAAATACCAACGGAGAAAGCTTTACCATTTTGAGCGGATTGGAAAGCGGCGACGAAATAGTGACCAATGGGACATTTACAGTGGATGCTGCAGCCCAATTGCAAGGAAAAAAATCGATGATGAACGCAGAAGGTGGCAAGACAATGACGGGTCACGAAGGGCATTTGGGAATGCAAGAAGATAATTCTGGAGAAAATACAAATGAAGCCAACCATTCTCAAATGAAAGAAAGGATTGAAGTTTCAAACAAATTTCAGAATCAGTTAAAACAGGTTTTTGATGATTATA
>JBARCC010000095.1:0-4071 GCA_049793635.1 Maribacter sp.
GATGAAAATACGGTGTATGCCATACATGACAATCAAAACAGGCGGAAAAAATCCGAAGGAAAAAAAGAAAAGAAAGTGGGCTTGGCCAAAGACGATTTCAAAAACCTGTCCAAACAGCATTTCTTGGATTTAAACGATAAAGACCTTAATGACTTTTTGAAAAACAATAATTTTCAGGAGAAATACCGAGCTGAAAATGTAAAGCAAATGGTACGGAGCGATGCGGTCAAACCCGCCGATTTGGCCCTTTATCTAGAGGATGCCAATTCCATGCTTTTTGACACCCCGGTCATTGGTGCAGAAGTATACCGGAGTGATGACGGTGGCACTACCTGGAACAAACAAAATGAAAATTACATAGACGACCTGTTTTACAGCTATGGGTATTATTTTGCACAAATAGATGTAGATCCCACTGCTAAAGACCATATTTACCTGGCAGGCGTACCCATCATAACATCCAAGGATGGCGGTAAAACGTTTACGTCTATCAATGGCGACAATGTACATTCCGATCACCACGCATTATGGATAAATCCAAACAAAAGCGGTCATTTGGTCAATGGTAATGATGGCGGGGTAAATATCAGTTACGACGATGGGGAGCATTGGATAAAGAACAATAGCCCGGCAGTAGGTCAGTTTTATGCCATTGCGGTAGACCATCAAGATCCATACAATGTGTACGGCGGCTTACAGGACAATGGAGTTTGGATGGGTCCGCACAACGCCGAGGAGAATACCGAATGGCACCAAAAAGGTCAATATCCCTGGAAATCGATTATGGGCGGTGACGGGATGCAGGTACAGGTGGATAATAGAAATGCCAACATCGTGTATACCGGGTTCCAATTCGGTAATTACTTTAGATTGGACCTTGAAAATGAAAAACGAAAATACATACAGCCTAAGCATGAACTGGGCGAAACCCCCTACCGCTTCAATTGGCAATCTCCCATTCTACTATCATCACACAATCAGGATATTCTTTATCTCGGCGGAAATAAAGTACACAGATCTATGAACCAAGGGGATGATTGGGAAGCTATTTCAGGGGATTTGACCCAAGGCGGTAAAAAAGGAAATGTAGCCTATGGTACCTTGACCACGATATCAGAATCGCCATTTAAATTCGGACGCATCTATACGGGTAGCGACGACGGACGCATTCAACGCACCGATAACGGCGGTGGCAATTGGGAGATTATATCCAAAACATTGCCCCAAAATTTATGGATAAGCAGCGTGGTAGCCTCCAAGCATAAAAAAGATAGGGTCTACGCGACATTAAATGGCTACCGTTCCGATAATTTTAACGCTTATGTATTTATGAGCGAGGATAAGGGTGCGACTTGGAAGAATATTTCGGGCAACATTCCTGCCTCGCCTGTTAACGTGATCATAGAGGATCCTGAAAACGAAAATTTATTGTTCGTAGGTACGGACAATGGTCTGTATGCCTCCATAGACCGTGGTGCCTCTTGGGAAACCATACAAAATGGGATGCCCTATGTCGCCGTTCATGACCTGGCCATCCAGAACGAAGCGAAGCATTTGTTGGTAGGGACGCATGGTAGAAGCATCTATACCGCGGATATTTCATCATTACAGAAATTGACCAGTGATGTAATCGCTGGGCAGTTGCACCTGTTTCCATTAGAAAATATAAAGCACTCAGAACAGTGGGGCAATTCGGGGAGCTCGTGGTCTAAACCTTCCACCCCTGGTCTGGACATTTCCTTCTATGCAAATTCCGACGATGCTTTTGTTGCCAAAATCATGTCTTCTGATGGTATTGTGGTGAGTGAGACCGAAATTGCGGCCGATAAGGGATTGAACCTGCTTTCCTATGATTTGGCATTTTCGAAAATCGGAAAACTGAACTATCTGAAAAAACACAAGACCAAATTGGAAGAAGCTAAAAACGGAAAAATCTACTTACCCAAAGGAAGCTATACGGTAGCACTCAAAGGTAACGGTAAAACGGAGCAAGTCACTTTTGACATCGAATAGCCTATGAAACTTGTCTACGAGCGTTCGGTACCGGAAGAGGGAGTGAGCCATAATCCTGCAATCAAGAAAAAGAACTTGATCAAGCAAGGCGAAATTCCAAAGTTGATGATGTACAGTACTGCCGTTCTCAAACCCGGCCAGAGCGTTGAATTGCATAAACATGATACGATGTACGAAGTGTTCCACATACAGTCAGGCAGCGCAATGTTCTCTGTTTCTGGAAAAGAGTACGAACTGGGACCGGGGCATTGCATTACCATTGCACCCGGAGAACTCCATTCACAATCCAACCCTTTTGATGCGGAGGTCACATGGACCTATTTCGGCATTGCCACAGATTAAAAATTGATGCTACCACTATGGAACTCACCTTAGGAATACCCGCTTTATTGTTTCCGGCCATCTCGTTGACCATGCTGGCCTATAATGCGCGTTATTTGGCCATTGCGGCACTTATTCGCCAATTACATCAAAAATATCAGGAAACCGGTTCCGCTTCCATCGAAGAACAGGTTAAAAAACTAAGCAAGCGCCTTACGATTATCAAAAACATGCAGGCGACCGCAATCTTTAGCTTTTTGATGGCGGTCATTACCATGGCCCTCATCTTTCTGAGCTACGAACTAGCTGCCAAGTTGGTGTTCGGCATCAGCCTGTTCGCATTAATGGCATCCCTCGTGCTCAGTTTTGTGGAAGTTCAACTCTCCACTCGGGCGTTATCCATTCAATTGAAAGATATGGAACGCTGATAGGAAACCACCTCCTTGATTTGTATCCTTTGGCGAAACAAGTGAACCATTGGTATCAAATTATGATACCGACACGTTTAAAGCACTGCAATTATATATACCTTACCCCTAAATCCACACAATGAAGAATTCTTTTTTTAGTGTTTTAACCTCATTTGGTTTTACGATAGGCCTACTGCTTCTTCTTATAAATGATTTTTTTCTCAAAGCAACCTTCCACAATGCGTTTACAGGGAAACTTTCGGATTTTGCCGGACTCTTTATTTTTGCGCTTTTTTGGGGAGGGCTGTTTCCCAAGCTTAAGACTCACATTATTATCACTATTGGGCTGCTCTTCGTTTTTTGGAAATCTCCGTTGAGTTCTCTTTTCATCGATTCCTTTAATTCGATAGCTCCTTATTCCATTGGGCGTATTGTGGATTATTCTGATGTATGGGCGCTACTTGTATTGCCCGTGGCCCATAACTATTTGGCATTTGAATTCAGGGTGCCACGATTCAAACTATATCGTATACTCCCATTTTGCCTTGCCATCTTTTCCTTTTTAGCGACCTCTAGAGTAGATGATGAATCAGAAATGTTTATACGTGAATTTTCAGAGGTTTATAGTTTTGACGTTTCTATAAATACTTTTACCGACAACTTGAATAGGATTACGGACATCTCTACTCCAGAATTACCGAGAGACGTCGATTCTTACGGGATATCGATTTCAATAGCGGCACCTGTATGCACGGCAAGCGAAATCGATTTTGCCATTTTGGTCACTTCGGCCGACGAACAAAATACGACCTTGGAACTCGTCGGAGCTACCTATTATTGTCGTGAAGGTTTGCTCAACGATGCAGATTTGCTGCAATTATTTCAGGAGCGGGTCGTAGATAATCTCTAGCTACGTTCTCGCTTTAAGTAATGCGCCCAGATATCCCTAGAAGACCTTACCTAGTTATCTATGCCATTACCTGTAAGAAGGGCCTCAACTATCCCTTAATATTGGGATTGCTCAGCCGGTTTTAAACCCTAATTTTACAATTCCAATTCCTTAAATACTATGCGTTTATAATATGCGTTAGTACAACATACTTTTAAAATGATTACGGATTATGCTACAAAAAGCCTTACAGTCCAGAGATTTTGAACAAGTAAGAATAGCACTTAATAATGGCGAGAAATTACCCATCAACGATATGAAATCTTATCAACTGACAGGGATTTACGATTCGCTCATAAGGGAGAACGCTTTCGATATTATTGCGTTGCTGATTGCGGATGGCACTATAGAAATGGATATTTATGAATACGATAGTTT
>JBARCC010000096.1:0-3448 GCA_049793635.1 Maribacter sp.
TGCTCGATGGGATTTTCAATTTCCGTAATGGGATTTTCCGTTTCCAAAATTTCAAGAACCCGTTCTGCGGCGGCATTTCCCTTTTTGACTCCATAAGAAGCTTTGCTGATAGATTTGGCAGGGGTTAGTATATTGTAGGCCAAACCCATATATGCGATAAACGAAGGTGCGTCCAACGTTTCTTCCACTAAAACCATTTTACCGCCAAACCATAGCAATACCCCAATAACCAATATACCCAAGAATTCTCCGGTTGGTGAAGCTAGGTTCTGCCGGTTCAAAAGAATATTGCTAAAATCAAAAAAACGCTTAGTCGAACCCGAAAAGGTCGCAAAAAATTTAGATTCTGCATTAAATGCTTTAATAACGCGTAAACCACCCAATGTTTCCTCTACTATTGACAAAAATTGGCCTTGTTCTTTTTGAACATTATCAGATTGTTTTTTGAGCGATTTACCGATCCATGAGATAATTCCGCCTGCAATAGGAATAAAGATAAAAACGAACAAAGTGAGTTTTCCACTGATACTGAACATCACTAAAATGGTAAAGAAAATAGTAAGCGGTTCTCGCACGATCAATTCGAGTACAGAGAGAAAAGAATGCTGTATCTCCAATACATCCGAAGTTATCCGAGCGATTACATCTCCCTTACGTTTTTCGGAGTAATACGAAATAGGGAGTTCCGTAATTTTCTGGTACATTCGATTGCGAATATCCTTTAAAACTCCGTTACGAAGAAAGGTGATGAAATACATCGCCAAATAATTGAAAAGATTTTTAAATAAGAACAAAACCAATACCAGGCCTATTACTAATATGAGTCCTTTCATCTTGTCATCGCCGGAATATTGTTGTACATGATAACCCAAATAATCCATTACGAAGTCTTTTGCGTTACGGATACCATCAAAAACGGGAACTTCGTTAATTGGTTTCTCTTTCTCAAACAAAACCCTAAGCATGGGGATCAACGCAGCAAAAGACAATGCACTGAACAGTGCATATAGCACGTTAAAAAAGATGTTCAGATACCCATAGGTACGATAAGGCCTTGCAAAGCGAAGAATCTTTTTAAAATAATCCATTATCCTAAATTAAGCTCGGCCAAGATAGTCTTGATCTTCGCATCAAGCTCCGCTGAAACTTTAGGGTAGTTTTCTGCTTTGTCCAATTTAGCATTGGTACTGATATAAAATTTCACCTTTGGTTCTGTACCGCTAGGCCTCGCCGCTATGCGCGTACCGTCTTCCGTCTCATAAATCAATACGTTCGATTTTGGAATATCGATGTCAATTTCTTTACCGGTCAATACATTTTTCGCTGTGGAGGTATTGTAATCTTCAATCCATTTTACTTTTGAACCTGCTACAGATTTCACAGGGTTTTCTTTGAAGTCCTTCAGCATTTGCTTGATTTCCTCGGCACCACTGATTCCTTTTTTGGTGAGGGAGACCAAATGTTCTTTATAAAAACCATAGCTTACATAACAGTCGATCAAATCTTTGTAAAAAGAGCTACCGTTGGCTTTAGCCTGTGAAGCGATTTCGCAGGCCAATAGGGTAGAGGTAACGGCGTCTTTGTCTCTTACAAAATCACCGACCATGTAACCAAAACTTTCTTCGCCACCCCCAATGAACTTAGATTGTGGGAAGTCCTTGATCATTTTCCCTATCCATTTGAACCCTGTTAATGCGGTCTTGAATTCCACGCCGTACGCTTTGGCCATTTCCTCCATCATCGGTGTGGATACAATAGTGGTCGCAATAAATTCGTTCCCTTGAAATCCTTTTTCTTTGGTCTTCTCCAAAAGAAATTTGGTCATCAATACCATGGCCTGGTTGCCATTTACGATTTCCATCTTCCCATCCAAATTACGTACGGCTATCCCTAAACGATCACTATCTGGGTCTGTGCCCACCACCATATCGGCGCCAACTTCCTCGGCTTTTTTAATGGCCATGGATAGTGCTTCAGGCTCTTCGGGATTGGGCGATTTCACTGTAGGGAAATTTCCATCGGGTTTTGCCTGTTCCTCGATAATGGTAACGTTTTCATATCCCGCGCGCTTCAGTACTTCTGGTATGGCGGTGATGGAAGTGCCATGAAGGGAGGTAAACACGATGTTGAAGTTTTCTTTTCCGTCCGCATTAAAGTTTCCGTTGAGTACCGATTGTGTTATGAAGGCCTCATCGACTTCTTTATCGATTACCCGAATTAGGTCTTCATTGGGTTCAAACTTAATGTCTTCAAATTTGAGACTGTTGATCTCGGAGATGATTTTTCCGTCCTGTGGGGGAACAATTTGTCCACCGTCGGTCCAATATACCTTGTAGCCATTGTATTCGGGTGGGTTATGGGAGGCGGTGAGGACAATGCCTGCATGGCATTTTAAATGCCGCACGGCAAAGGAAAGCTCCGGGGTGGTACGCAACTCCGAGAACAGGTATACCTGTATACCATTGGCAGAAAATACTTCGGCCACGGTTCTAGCTAGGGTGTCGCTATTATGGCGACAATCAAAAGCGATGACCACTCTAATATCTTCACCTTTATACACCTGATTCAGATAATTACTAAGGCCTTGTGTGCTTTTTCCCAAGGTATATTTATTGATGCGGTTAGTTCCCACACCCATGACACCGCGCATTCCCCCTGTACCGAATTCCATATTTTTGTAGAAACGGTCGTTGAGTTCGTCTTTGTCATGTGCAATGAGATGTTCTATTTCTTTTTTTACACCTGCGTCAAAAAAATCGGTTAGCCACGATTTTGCGGTATCTAAAGCATGATTCATGATTGTATATTTTTAAGTGGATGAGTGTTTAATATTAAGTAACTGAGGTGGTATTCAGTTCTTCTGATACAATATACCTATTTTCTTCCTTTTTTGAGCGGATTAATATTTCACCGAGAAAGCCTGCTAAAAATAATTGGGTTCCAATGACCATAGCTACTAAAGAAATATAGAATTGCGGTCGGTCGGTGATCAACCTACCAAAAGGGTGAATAAAAAGTTTATCGATGCCCAGGTATATTGCAAAGCCAAAACCGATCAGAAACATCAAAACACCTAATGCGCCGAAGAGATGCATTGGGCGTTTACCGAATCTAGAAACGAACCAAATCGTAAGTAAATCTAAAAAACCATTGATAAAGCGCTCCATTCCAAATTTTGTTTTACCGAATTTACGGGCCTGATGCTGAACCACCTTCTCACCGATTTTTGAAAAGCCTGCGTTTTTAGCAAGAACGGGGATGTATCTATGCATTTCTCCAGATACCTCAATGGTTTTAACTACCGATTTCGAATAAGCTTTCAGGCCGCAATTGAAGTCGTGCAATTGAACACCGGAGGTCTTTCTTGCTGCCCAATTGAACAATTTTGAAGGGGCGTTCTTAAAGATGACGGAGTCGAAACGTTTCTTTTTCCACCCCGATACCAGTT
>JBARCC010000097.1:0-1611 GCA_049793635.1 Maribacter sp.
AGAAAAATTCAACGCCAACTAAGAAGGGATAAGTCGGATATGGAAGGTACTTCCAAGCCTTAAAGAAATAGGTCAATAAAAAATCCCGTTCATTAATGAACGGGATTTTTTATTACTTGATAACGAATGTATTACTTCGGCATCACTACTGCATCGATAGCGTGTATAACGCCATTACTTGCTGCAACGTCGGCCATTGCTAACGTAGCCATGTTTCCTTTTTCATCCTTCAACATTACCTTATCGCCCGAGAGGGTTAAAATAATGGTTCCTCCTTGTACTGTTTTTACCGGAAACGCACCATTGTTTCCTTTGATCGCTTTTACCACATCGGCTGCCATATATTTTCCGGCTACCACATGATAGGTTAAAATTCCTGTCAACGCCGACTTACTTTCTGGCTTCAACAATGATTCAACGGTTCCTGCGGGTAAAGCTTCGAACGCGCTATTCACAGGGGCAAATACGGTGAATGGACCTTCACTGCTTAAAGTTTCCACTAAATCTGCAGCTTTCACGGCAGTGACCAAGGTGGTAAAATTCTCATTTCCGGCAGCTACTCCAACGATGGTCTCCGTTTGGGAAAAACCAGCAGTCATAAAAAGTAAAAAAGCACTCAGTGTTGTAATTTTTAAAATTTTCATAATTATGTGTTTTATGTTTGCTCAAAAGTAACCGATAAGACACAGGATACTCTTAAATATTTGTTTAATTATTTTTTATTTATGTTAAACAATACCCAAATTAATCGACATCGGGAAGTATTCGAATCTTCTTTTACCTTCCCACCACTGTTTATTCCGGAATAATTTAAAACTCCCGCAGAGAAAAGCATAGCTACCATTCAGAATGATCAGTTCTTAGGCCAAAAATAAAGGCAAATTAAAAGTCCAATTTAAAACGAACGGCCTATTGCATGCAGAAGTAGTTTAACTTTTTCCACAAAAGATGAACAAATACTGTCCAACCCTACGAATAAAAATTTTTAACCTTGGAGCAGGTGTATAAAAGAAAGACAAAAAACGATGTGCGAGAAAATTAGGAATTGGGAATAAGGCGTTAGGTGAATCAAGAATTATGTAATGCGCTAGGAGCTGGGAGTTCGCACGAGTAGGAACATCTTATGGGGTGGATTGAAAGTTGCTAAAATTTGGTAAGAACCCTTTTGAGGAAATCAGTTGGCAACTTCGCTAATGAATTTCAAACGATACAACCGCAGTTCTTCCTCCTCATATTCACCATCGAATTCCGTCATGGCTTCATCAAGATCATCAGAATCCGCTTCTAAAAAATACTCGTGTATTTCCTCTTGCTGATCTTCGTCCAATACCTCATCGATCCAATAGGTGATGTTCAGTTTTGTGCCACTGAAAACAATCTGTTCCATTTCTTTGATCAAGTCGGTAATTTCCAAACCTTTGGAAGATGCAATGTCGGTCAACGGTAATTTGCGGTCCACATTCTGAATAATATACAGTTTAAGGGCAGAATTGGCGCCTGTGCTCTTTACCACAAGATCATCTGGCCGAATTACATCATTCTCTTCTACATAGGTCGCTATAAACGTAAGAAAAGGTTTGCCGTATTTTCTAGCCTTTCCTTCCCCTACAC
>JBARCC010000098.1:0-3906 GCA_049793635.1 Maribacter sp.
GTTCAGGGTAGAGCCAAAGCATTTTAAGATGGATTTGCAGCAATTATCACAACCGTTGAACAAGCGACTATTGGAAATAGCGTACGAGAATTATCAGAAAATCGGTAGGGAAATTTTGCCGAACGAAATTAGGATAAGGGCGATTTCAAAAGATGCTGAAAACAATATTGAGTTAGAGTTTAGGAACTTGGAATTGAATGGGGAGGTTAGCTTTCCGTATAAAATACCGAAAGGTTTTAAAGAGATAGAATTATAGACGATATGCGCTATAACCCACTATACAGCCTGTTACTACTGGTGCTTTTATGGGCTCCGGCCATTTCGTGCTTTGCCCAGACCAGCGAACAGAAAGCGTTGGAGGAAAAACGCGAGCGGCTTCAATCAGAGATACGGGACATCAACCGTTTGCTCTTTGCGGAAAAAAAGGAGAAAGGCAATGTCTTGGATCAGATGGAGGCCTTGGACAAAAAAATCAATGTAAGGCAGCAATTGATACGTGTCACCAACCAACAGTCGAACTTATTGAATCGGCAGATTAATACGAATATCCGAAATATCGGGAAGCTAAAGAATGAGCTGCAGGAAATAAAGGATCAATACGCTACAATGATCCAAAGATCATATCAGAACAAGTCCAAGCAGAATAGGCTGATGTTTTTGTTATCTTCCGAAAGCTTTTTCCAGGCTTTTAAACGGTTGCAGTATATGAAGCAATATACCGACTATCGGAAAGAGCAGGGAACCCAAATCATTGCAAAAACGGATGAGCTCTCCCGTTTGAATGCCGATTTGAACGAGGAGCGAAAGGTGAAGGAAGTATTGTTGGCGCAGAACAAAAAAGCAAAAGATCAATTGTTCGGGGAAATTCAGACCCAAAAGGCGCTACTGGGCACCATACGCAAGAACGAGAGTAAATATGCAACCGCAATCGATGCAAAAAAACGGGAAGCGCGCAAGATTGATGAGCAAATAGAAAACCTGATCAGAACTGCCATTGCCGCTTCGAACAAAAAAACAGGCAGCACTACGAAGAGTACCAGTAAATTCGTGCTCACGCCCGAGGCAACCCTAGTGGCCAATAATTTCTCCGCCAATAAGGGCAAGTTGATATGGCCCGTAGAAAAAGGGATCAAAAGCCAGGGCTTCGGTATTTACAGTGACCCGGTGTACCCGGGTATTAAACATCAAAGTAACGGCGTCATCATCGCTACGGACCCGGGTGCAAAGGCACGGGCTATTTTTGAAGGTGAGGTCATCGCGATCTTGGCCGTACCTGGAGGTAATAAAGGGGTACAGATAAAACATGGTAATTTTATCAGTACCTATTATAATTTATCGGACCTTTCTGTTAAAAAGGGGGATAAGGTTGCCAGTAAAGCGGTATTGGGCACCATTTTTACCAATGGCACAAACGGACAAACACGTTTGAAATTCTATCTCTATCAAGATACCTCACGTTTGAACCCCGAAGAATGGGTATACCAACTTTAATATAAAAGGATATGGCCAAGTCGCAAGTAATTTCAGATATTCAGGGAACCTTTACCTTGCACAACGGCGTAGCAATGCCTTACCTAGGCTTGGGTACCTATCAATCCGATAACGACCAAGAGGTGATCGATGCCATAAAAAGCGCCTTAAAAATAGGATATCGTCACATAGATACGGCTTCGGCATATAAGAATGAAGAGGGTGTCGGTACAGGCATTCGGGAAAGTGGTGTGGATCGAAAGGATATTTTCGTGACCAGCAAGGTTTGGAACTCAGATCAAGGGTATGATGCAACCTTAACCGCATTCGATGAAAGCCTTGACCGATTGGGATTGGACTATTTGGATTTATATCTGATTCATTGGCCCGTACCGGGAAAATATAAAGAAACCTGGAGGGCGTTGGAACGTCTCTATGCCGAGAAAAGAATTAGGGCCATAGGCGTGAGTAACTTTTTAAGGCATCATTTAGAGGAGGTACTTAAAGATGGGGAAGTGGTCCCCATGGTCAATCAAATGGAGTTCCATCCCCATTTGGTTCAGCAAGAGTTGATTGATTTCTGTGTAAAAAACAAGATACAGTATGAGTCTTGGTCCCCGTTTATGCAAGGGAAACTCTTCGAACTGGATATTTGTTCCAGTTTGGAAAAGAAGTATAGGAAATCTGCCGCACAACTTATTTTACGTTGGAATTTGCAAAAAGGGGTAGTGGCGATTCCAAAATCTGTCCATGCAAAACGCATTACATCCAATGCGGATATTTTCGATTTTGAATTATCGCAAGAAGATGTTTCCTTCCTGGATAGTTTGGAAAACGGGCAGCGAACCGGCCCAGATCCCGATAATTTTGATTTTTGATTCACTAACCTATAGGATAGTATGCGCAGGGCAACGTTGTTTTTAGGGCTTTTGGTAGGTCTTTATTCGTGTGATGTGTTTTATGAGGACAGTAAACGGTTATTATTTACCGGTAAAGTAATTGACGAGGATGGGGCTGAAATCAGCAACCTGCCCGTCACCGTGTATACCAATGGTCCCAGTGTAATTAGCGGTAGTTTTAGGGAAGATCTTGCTGAAGGCAGTACGGACGAGAGCGGTAATTTTGCGCTAACCTCACTTTCTCCAGAGGGGAATAACCGCATAGACATGGAAATCAATTCGAGGTTTACGAATGGCCATAGTCCGGTTTATGCTTCGGCAACTGTTATCGGTTTGGAGAAAAGCGATTTGCAGGATGCGGCATATCGGTTGATGGACCTTAGGCTTGAACGGATCGTTACTTCGAGATTAACGATAAAAAGAACAAGCAACACGAGTGATACGCTGTTTATCAACATCCAGACAAGCCCAATTGATAAAGTGCTCTATGTTGATAGCAGTTTGCAGCCCGAGGACTTAAGTTTTTCCTTCTTTCCAACAGATACCCTTTTGCCTACGGAAAATGAAAAGAGCCTACCGCTTATTTCTATTTTGGCCAAGGATACTAGTGCGGTCTATTTCAAGATAACTAATACTTCTACGGCACCTGTAGGCATTGAAAAACTAACGCTTAGTTCCAATTCGGACTCCTATGAATTTGAATTTTAAACATCCTCTATTTTTAGGGATATTCACCTTTGTGATTACGCTTTCAGTTCGTGCTCAAGAGAAAGACCTGGGAGCGAAAGATCCTGAAACTATCCATGTAGAAGCTGCTATAGGGATTAATCTACCAACGACAATCGGTAACAATTTTGTGAACAGGGCACTTACGGTCAAGGCCGGTTTTACAGGGGAACTTGCCATTTTTTTCAATGCGCATTATTATCTGGGATACCAGGGTGTTTTTAATGCTTCGGAAGTAGAGGATACGGCTCTTGTGGGGTTGTACGATAGTAGCACGTTAAGGCACCATTATCTAATTGGCGGGTATTCTTTCTTTCCAAAAACCAGTACCATAGGATGGATTGCCGGAGTTGGGGTTGGTCATGCGAATTATCGCAATAAAAAGGAAAACACTGTTTTTTTCGATAAAGGATTCGCGCTCATGGCCAATACCCGGGTCTCCTATCGGTTTTCGAAATATTTAGGGTTCTTTGCAGGGGTACAGCTATCCAAGGATTTTTTAAATATCGAAACCGCTCCGGAGCAAAAGGACTTCTTTAAGGAAGCACGTTTTTTTAATGTATCCACAGGATTGGTACTATCGATCGGGGCTTAAATCGTTAGCGTCAACGGGATTTAATTTTAAGCTCCCTTGGTAAAGAGGGCCTTTAATTCGGTAGCATCGTCCGGTTTCATTTTCCCGGCCAATACTAAACTTAGTTGCTTTCTGCGAAGGGCCCCTTCGAACCTCAGTTTTTCCAATTCGGTTTCAGGAATAAGCTCGGGTACTTCCGTCGGTTTGCCGGTTTCATCAACGGCAACAAAGGTATAT
>JBARCC010000099.1:0-8833 GCA_049793635.1 Maribacter sp.
GGCCAATTATAATCCTGACTTTCCTAGGTTTTCTATCATCGAACAAACTCCTGCTGCCGGAGCGAAAGTGAAGACGAACCGGAAAATTTACTTCACCGTAAATCCGTCAGGATATAAAAAAGTGACGGTTCCTAAAATTATTCAGGTCACCAAAAGAAATGCAACCTCGATGTTGAGGGCCGTTGGATTGGATGTACAGCGTGTTACCTACGTAGATGAACTGGGTAAGGATATGGTGTATGAACTTAAATTTAAGGGCAAGTATATAAAGCCCGGTGATAAACTGCCGAAAACATCTAAAATAGAATTGGTATGTGGCAACGGTACCATTCCCGACAGTGCAATCATTAAAGCAGATTCAGAATAGTACATGGTGATGGTAGAGCA
Organism: Maribacter sp.; assembly: GCA_049793635.1. Lineage (GTDB taxonomy): Bacteria > Bacteroidota > Bacteroidia > Flavobacteriales > Flavobacteriaceae > Maribacter. The sequence goes on from JBARCC010000099.1 coordinate 388, forward strand.
AGAGGAAAACGAAGAGGAAGCATTATACGAACACCATAGATTTTTAGCCTCCAAGCGGCAAGAACCCCTTCGGGTCGATAAATTTTTGATGAACTTCATTGAAAATGCAACGCGCAACAAAATTCAGCAAGCAGCAAAGGATGGTAATGTTTGGGTGAACGACGAGGTTGTAAAATCGAATTACAAAGTTAAGGCTGGGGATGAAGTGAAGGTAATGTTCAAGCACCCGCCCCATGAGTTTTTGTTGGTGCCTGAAAACATTCCCTTGGATATCGTTTATGAAGACGATGTGCTCTTGATCGTAAATAAACCCGCCGGAATGGTCGTCCACCCTGGGCACGGAAATTATACGGGCACATTGATCAACGCACTTATTTACCATACCGACAACCTCCCCGCGAACAGTAACGAACGCCCGGGGTTGGTTCACCGCATCGATAAGGATACCTCTGGGTTATTGGTAGTCGCGAAGACAGAGGCGGCCATGACCCATTTGGCAAAGCAATTTTTTGATAAGACTTCCGAACGTGAATACATTGCCTTGGTTTGGGGCAATGTAGAGGAGGACGAGGGTACGGTCGAAGGGCATGTAGGTAGAAATCCAAAAAATCGTTTGCAAATGCATGTTTTCCCCGACGGGGAAGAAGGCAAGGAAGCGGTTACCCATTTTAAAGTGCTGGAGCGATTGGGTTACGTTACCTTGATTTCCTGTTCATTGGAAACGGGTAGAACGCATCAAATTCGGGTGCACATGAAACATATTGGTCATACCTTGTTCAACGACGAGCGGTATGGGGGTGAGAAAATCCTAAAAGGCACGACCTTTACCAAGTACAAGCAATTCGTAGACAATACCTTTAAGCTTTTACCAAGACAGGCCTTACATGCAAAGACCCTTGGCTTCGTGCACCCTGTTAGCGGCGAGCATATGAGTTTCGATTCAGAGTTGCCGGAAGATATGGCGAGTGCCATCGATAAATGGCGACAGTACAGTAAGAATAGTGTTTAGATACATGTTCTCAGTAGGGCCATTGAAACTCTTTCCTAACATCTGTAGGACTTCTTCCAAATCCTTTATATTTTTGACAGTATATTAAACGATGCTATGAAAATTGTTATTTCCCCTGCTAAATCCCTCGACTTTGAGTCAAAACTGCCCACCGCAGACTATACGATTCCCAAGTTCATTGCAGATGCAGAAAAATTGAATACTGTTTTGGTCAAGAAAAAGCCAAAGGACTTGTCAGAATTAATGTCAATTTCTGACAAACTTGCAGATTTGAACTGGGAGCGAAATCAAGATTTTAAGACACCCTTTACCCCTAAAAATGCAAGACCTGCCATTTATGCCTTCAATGGGGACGTTTATCAGGGGCTCGACGCGTATACGCTAGCATCCGATAAAATAGAACGTTTACAGAACACACTCAGAATTTTATCTGGGCAATATGGCATTTTGAAGCCTTTGGATTTAATGCAACCTTACCGTTTGGAGATGGGGACTTCCTTAAAAGTGGGTCGAAAAAAGAATCTCTATGAATATTGGGGAACGCGACTTACCGACGCCCTTAACGAAGAATTGCAGGAAGATGAACTTTTCGTGAATTTGGCCAGTAACGAATACTACGGTGTTTTACAGCCCAAAAATATAAAAGCAACTGTTGTTACCCCAATTTTCAAGGACTGGAAAAACGATACGCTAAAAATCATCAGTTTTTATGCAAAAAAGGCAAGAGGCTCGATGGTGCGGTATATTTTGGATACCAATGCAAAAACATTGGAAGATATAAAAGGATTTAATTTGGACGAGTATGAATTCAGCCAAGAGCATACCGTGAAACCACACGAACCTGTATTTATCAGATAAAATATTTCTGAAGTATTCACGTTGTATGGGTAGGTAGCATTGCTCATTCACCGTTTATGAAAAAAATATTCCTCAGTGTCTTCGTTTTGATCATCATATTCCTTTCCTGCACCGATAGGGATGATGAGGTGAATGCAGTAAACATCCGTATTCAAAATAGTACGAACCTTTTTTTTACCGAGGTAAAAGTAGCGGAACGGGATACGGTGTTCGAGAACATTGCAGCAGGGGATTTTTCAGCATATTTGGAATTCGAAACCGCTTTTCAAAGTGCGGCCATCACAATACTTACCGATTCTACCAACCTACAATATTTCCCTACTGAAATTTCTTCAGATTCATTACCTATCGGTTTTTATACCTATGAGCTTTCTTTAGATGCGGAACAAAACGTAGCGCTTACTTTTAAAATAGACGAGTAACGATGTACTGGAGCATCGAGATTTGCACTGGATAATTCCTTTGACGGTTCCGTCTCAGGCCTGCCTGCAGGGTAGTTGGCCTTGAATCGAGGTAATTTACTTTTTCTTTCCCACCTTTATTTTTTCCTCAACAGTGGGTCTTTTTTTGATTTTACGTGGTCTTCGAGCCCCGTACGAATTATTGGCTATTTTTCCTTTTCTCGACTTTTTATCTCCCTTGCCCATAACATATCAAATTTAAATTCGGTTAAAGTTAGTAAATTCGAAGGTGTTGGGGGTGTTTCGTAGGGCATACCTTCGATTACCTATATATTTATATGTTTTTACATACGCATCCATATCCGCCTTTTTTGTTCGCAGAAGCGACAAAGCTCATTGTAGGCACCTTACCTCCGCCACGTTTTACTACCGGTGATTTGAAAGAGGGAGATGTAGATTTTTGCTATGGAAGTAAAGACGGGCAACTATGGCCCATTTTAAATAGCATTTTCAACTTGAACCTTACATTTGAAACTACCCAAGCGGCGATTGCCGAACGAAAAGCCTTTCTGCACGCCAGAGGTATCGGAATTTGTGATATCGTAGCATCGGCAGAACGCACTAAAGTAGATGCCTCCGATTTGGGAATGGAAAATATCATCTTACGTGATGTTCTGAGTTATTTGGACATCTATACCAATGTGGAGACACTTCTTTTTACGGGGGGAAATAGCAAGAACGGGCCCGAGTATTTTTTTAGGAAACTGCTTAAAAAAAAGCAAATCGAGTTTAGTGTTGTTGCTGATCAAGTTCCGAGAATACATCGATTTAAACATCCCAAGACCCATAAAGACATTACAACGATTTCCCTCATCGCTCCCTCTGGTGCTGCAAATAGGGCCGTAGGTAGCCTTGCGCTGTACAAGGAAATGAAAGAAGCCGATCCAAACTTCACCACCATAGATTTTAGGATATTACAATATCAGGAATATTTTTAAAAGTGCGTGGCCCGTTCGAGAGCGAAGTGCGAAGTAGCATTTTAATTGTTCTTAAGAACTATGTTCTTTGTCTGCTGTACGGTAAGGTTTATCAAATGAGGAGTTTTTAATCTTGAACCGACATTGGTAATGGAATGTTTTATTCCAAAATGTACAGAGGGCAACGCAGTGTAGGAAACTAAAAAGAGTCCTGTTTGTTGAACAGGACTCTTTTACGAGAACACTATATGAAAATGAAAAAATACTTTGCTTTATTACACTTCAAAGGTAGGGTACAAACCTAGGATTGTGTAATAATTGTTGTCAATCTGCTAATTTTTGTGGTATAGCTTTACAATTATGATATTTAGTAAAAATGATGGTGTAGATTGACTAGGATTATCGATATTTAAAGACGAATTTTCAACAGCCTGGCCATCTACTGTGGCCTTATGACTTCAAGATATGCAACAGAAAGAAAGATTGGCCGAATTTAAAAAAACGGTCCAAAATAAATTTAACGTTTACAACAGTCTCTTCCTCAACCTTCCTTACAAGAATATCGAGAACATCGGCATGTTGATTCCCTTGTTGACGGAACAATCCGAAAAAGGATTGAGCAATGGCCTCAATCCGAAGGAGATTCTGGAACATTTCTTTAAAACCTTTGCGGAAATCACCTCAGAGCAGGAGCAAATCGATTTTATGTTCAGGATCGTACAGTATGTGGAACGGCAAGTGGTGCTTTATGACAGTGTTGAGGATGCTGCATTTCCAAAATTGCAAAAGCATTCCAGTTCGCTATCGCTTAAAGACTATTTTCAACTGGTGGAAAAGAACAATGGGTGGGAGACCATATGGGATAAATTGAGCAGTTTCAGCGCTAGAATTGTGTTGACGGCCCATCCAACCCAATTCTATACACCGGCGGTATTGGATATCATCACGAATTTGAGAACACTCATTCTTGAGGATAAAATCGATGAGATCGATGTAGGGCTACAACAATTAGGGTTAACTTCTTTAATCAACGCCAAAAAGCCAACACCGTTAGACGAGGCTAAAAATATCATCTATACCCTACGGCATGTGTATTACGATGCCATTGGCGATATGTATGCATATATTAAAGGAAGCGTTGGGAGTAAAAAGTTCGAAAACCACGATATCGTAAAATTGGGTTTCTGGCCGGGTGGCGATCGTGACGGTAACCCATTCGTTACCGCAGACATCACAAAAGAGGTGATGAACGAGCTACGGTTGACCTTGATGAAATGCTATTATAATGAGCTTAAAGGACTCTTACATAAATTAACGTTCAAATCGGTTCAAGAACCTTTACAACTATTGCGCAATAATTTGTACACCGCAATGTTCGATAGTTCTAAAGATGTCGGATATGAGGATATCATCGTTCCATTGGAAAAAATAAGGGACGTTCTCATTGATAAGTATCAAGGGCTTTATTTGTCCGATTTAGATAAGTTCATCGATAAGGTGAAAATTTTCAAAGTGCATTTTGCCACTATCGATATTCGTCAAGACCATAGCATGCACACCAAAGTAATGGCAGCGGTATTACAGAACGAAGGGATCATCAAAGAAAGTCTCGATGAGCTATCCGATGAAGAACTCATCGATATCCTGCTCCAAAAAAAAATACGGTTGTCTGCCGATGACTTTTCGGAGGAAATTGTGAACGATACCATTAAGAATATCTCACAACTACAGAACATACAGGATAAAAATGGCGAGGAGGGCTGTAATCGATACATCATCAGCAATTCCGAGGATATTTTCTCTATTCTTTTTGTCCATGCCCTGTTCAGATGGTGCGGCTGGCAGGATAAGGAAATCACGTTCGATATTGTTCCGTTGTTCGAAACCATGGTGGGTATGGATAATTCAAAGGCCACCATGCAGCAATTATTCGGACTGCCTGAATATCAGGCTCATCTTGCAAATAGAAACAAAAGACAGACCATTATGTTGGGCTTTTCCGATGGTACTAAAGATGGGGGGTATTTAAAGGCGAATTGGTCGATTTTGAAAACCAAGGAAACCCTCTCCGAAGTTTGCGATGATCATGGCATAGCAGCCATATTTTTTGACGGTAGGGGAGGGCCACCGGCACGTGGCGGCGGAAAAACCCACCGCTTCTACGCTGCTCAAACGAGTAGGGTAGCGAACAATGAAATTCAGCTTACCATTCAGGGGCAGACCATTACCAGTACGTATGGTACGAAAGAGCAATTTATCTATAACAGTGAGCAGCTTTTAACGGCAGGGCTATCGAATACCATTTTGGAAAAGGAAATTACGATTTCTGAAGCGGACCGAAAGTTGGTAGAGGAACTTTCCGATATGAGTTTCGAAAAGTACGACGCCTTAAAACACCACGATAAGTTTATGCCCTATTTGGAAAACATGAGTACGTTAAAGTACTATACCAAAGCCAATATTGGCAGTAGGCCCGGTAAGCGTGGGAACAAAGCTAAATTGGAGCTCTCTGATCTAAGGGCCATTTCTTTTGTAGGTTCCTGGAGCCAGTTGAAGCAAAATGTACCCGGTTATTACGGAATCGGAACGGCGTTGAAAACGTTGGAAAATGCCAATAGGTTCGAGGAAGCGAAACGGTTGTACGATGAGGTTCCGTTTTTTCAGGCCTTGATGATGAACAGTATGATGAGCCTCTCCAAATGCTATTTCGAATTAACGAGTTATATGAAACAGGACAAGGAATATGGCGAATTTTGGGAAATTTTACATGCAGAATATAAACTTTCAAAATCCATGTTGCTCAAATTATCGGGCATGGACATTTTGATGGAAAAGGAAGCCATTTCTAGGGAATCTATAAAAATTAGAGAGAACATTGTGCTGCCTTTGCTGGTCATTCAGCAATATGCATTGCAGAAGATTGGCGCAGGAACGGAATTTAAGGAACTATACGAGAAAATCGTGACCCGGTCGTTGTATGGAAACATCAATGCCAGTAGAAACTCGGCGTAATGTCCGATAACGAATATTGAACCTTGGATGGTTTTCTTAAAAATAAGGTTCCATCCTTATATATACACACAGCGACCCGAACATCTTGATGATAAGGAATAAAGATGTTCGGGTTTTTATGTGGATCAACACCATAGAGCGCTTCACACAGTTTCTCTTGCTGTTTTTAAAGGAATACGGGCACTACTTTTTATACGGTGTACTTAAAATAGTGTAGAACGTTTTTATGCCGTAAGCTAGCTGTCCAATCTGCAGATTTTCGTTGGGGCTGTGCTGGTTGTTGTCAGTATTTACCATGGGTACTATGAACGCAGGGATCTTTAGTTCGTTGATGAACGGGGAAATGGGGACTGTACCTCCCATGATGCGAATTTGTACTACCTCTTCCTGAAAGGTATTTTTCATTGTATTCACTAGAAACTCTCCATACGGATTTTTCAAATCGGTCCTAAACGCATCGGTGACCGACCCTTCGTTCACTTTTACGATGTTGTCATGGGCCATTCTTTCGGCTTTTGTGGGTTCTGTTGTAGTAATGTAAAAACCTTGTTTCTTAATATGGTCTTTCACCAAATTTTTTAATCTGGTGCCATCCGATTCAGGGAATAGCCTTATATCTAGTTCTGCCGTTGCCGTAGCAGGCACTATCGTTCTCGCTTCATCTCCGACCCATGCAGATTCCAATCCCCTAAGGTTCAGGCTTGGGTATTGTAAAGCTTCTTGATAAAAACTACCGACCTTGTCAGCTGTTTTGAACTGTAGTGTTTCAGCAATTACCTTATCGCTATCGGGTACGCTTTTCAGTACGTTTAAGGTGGTGTCATCAAGGCTGATTCCATCATAATAACCAGGAATGACCACGCGGCCTTTCGTATCCTTCATAGACGCCAGTAAATGCGCCAACTGAAAACCGGGGTTGGGGGCAAAATTTCCGTAGTGCCCGCTATGTTGTGGTTTTACAGGGCCATAGGTGGTCAACGAAAGGCTAGTGATTCCTCTACAGCCATAGATGACCGTTGGTTTTCCGGAGGCATGTACAGGTCCGTCATTGATCACCAAAAAGTCGGCCTTAAGCAATTCCCTATATTTTTTAACTGCGGCAGGTAAAGGAGCACTGCTTTTTTCCTCCTCGCTATCTAGAATAACTTTAATATTGAAGGGGATATTCTTAGTATCCTTTTTTAAAAGGTCGATGGCATTCAGGAACATGACGATCGGCCCCTTATCATCTGACGTGGACCTGCCGAACAAGCGCCACTCATAGTCAATATCCTCGTTCAGATCTGCAAAAGACTCCGTCTTCCACCCTTCGCCCTCTTTTGATTTCAACACGGTTTCATACGGGTCGGCTTGGTCCCATTTGCTGGGGTCGACAGATTGGCCGTCTAAATGCATGTAAAACAGTACGGTCGGTTTACTATCATCTAACGGAAAAGCGGCAAAAAATAAGGGAAGATTCTCGGTTTCTAGAATACTGGTGTTGAACCCCCGTTCACCGAATTTTTTCCGCAACCACATAAGATTACGGTCTATATCATCTGGGTTTAGGGCATCGTTGGGAATGGATACAAAATCGCGTAGCTCGTCAATACTATGTTTTACATAGGATTTTAAGACAACGGAATCTTGGGCAAAAATTGGAAATATTGACAATACTAATGCGATAATCGCTATGTTCTTCATGTAAATTGGGATTCATTATGGACTTAAAAGTAAGGATAATTACAGGAATAAATTGGGTAAGATTTAAGTTGTTGAGGTATTAGTTGCATAAAATTTTATGTTTGTCCGGTATGCGACTTTTGCATAGAACTATGGAGTGTATATCATCCTGTGTCTTAAGGAGATGAGGTGATAAGGGATAAAATAAAGGAATGGTACTACTCTCTTACTTTTTTTTGTAAGGAAGATTTGTGAACTCTAAGTCGATTCAGCAACGATTATTTTCGAAACCTGTACCACTACATTAAATTTTTAAAGTGAGGGTTTGAATTAAATAATAAATAAGGCTACATGTGTTGAAATTCACGTACTTTGATTAAAATTCTTACAGGTTTCTTACAAGCATTTATGAAAAAAAACATAATGGTGTATTTGATGGTAGCGTTCATGCTATCATGTACTAAGGAAGACTCTATCAATGGAGGGAGCAGTGTTTTCGGTGCAATTGAGGTCACGGTATTTTTAGG
>JBARCC010000100.1:0-1749 GCA_049793635.1 Maribacter sp.
GCCCAAACCAAGGAGTCTAAACCCATAAAAGAGTATCCCGAATTGGGCTTGAGTATTTCTCCAGAAAATGCAAAGTATAGGTACAATTGGAATGCACCCATTATTACTTCTCCACATAACAGACAAATAATTTACCATGGTGGCAATGTGGTTTTTAAATCTATCGATGAAGGCCAAAGCTGGACCGTTATAAGTCCGGATTTGACCCGCAACGAGACCGATAAACACGGCTTGGGCGGTGGTCCTTTTACCAATGAGGCCGCCGGTGGAGAAATCTATAACACACTTACCTACCTTACAGAATCGCTCCATGATCAAGGTGTACTTTGGGCAGGAAGCGATGATGGGCTCGTGCATTTAACCAAGAATGGCGGAACCAATTGGGTCAATGTTACTCCGGAAGATAGCAAGGAAGGTATCATCAATAGTATCGAGGTTTCCCCGCATGACCCGGCAACTGCCTATATCGTACTCATGCGTTACAAGTCTATGGACCTTAGTAGTTACATCTATAAAACAAATGACTATGGAAAGACATGGACAAAAATTACCAATGGTATCAAGGGCGCACATACCTTTACAAGAGTTGTTCGGGAGGATAAAAAAGTAAGGGGCTTGCTGTATGCAGGTACGGAAACCGGACTTTGCATCTCACTCGATGACGGATTAAACTGGCAACATCTGCAGTTGAACCTGCCAGTGACCCCGATCAATGACCTTATCATTCAAGACAATGATTTGGTAGCCGCCACCGCCGGTCGTGCGTTTTGGATTTTGGATGACTTGGGGGCCATACAAAATAGTAAATCGCCAAAACAGGCGCTTCATATCGTTAAACCCAAGGATACCTATTTATTTATTGGCGGTTCCAGTGAAAAGCCGGTACCTGGCTTGGGAAGCAATCCTAAAAGTGGGGTCACATTTGATTATTATTTGGCGCAAGCGCAAGACAGTACAGCACTAAAATTGGAAGTACTTAAAAACGGTGAGGTCTTACGTACCATCACCAACCAAAAGGACAAGGATTTTAAATCGTGGCCAGGTGGTCCTTCGAAACCTGCCGTTCTTCCTTCTAAAAAAGGATACAATCGTTTTACTTGGGATTTTAGGAGAGACCCTTTGCCCGCCATTGATAATGTCTTTGTGTTGGGTGGTCTAGAGGGCTCTACCGTAGGACCTGGAATCTATACCTTAAAACTTACTCTGGGGGATGAAAGTTCAGAAACAACAGTAAGCATTCTACCAAGGCCCAATATTGAAGCGAATGATGCGGCCTATGCAGAGCAGCAAAAGCACCTGAACACCATTGAAGAGACGGTGCTCGAAATCCATAATTCCGTGAACAACATGCGATCGGCCAAATCCCAATTAAAGCATTATGCGAAATTGTTGAAAACCAATCCTGCCGCGGAAGAAATTTTAAAGCAAGGAGATTCGTTGATCAAACGTATAAGCACTTGGGAAGAACATTTAATCCAACCCAAACAAAAGACCTTTCAAGATGTCATCAATTTTGAGAATAAACTGAACGCACAATTGTTGAATTTAAGGGGCTATATCGATGTTGCCGAACCAAAGGTGACCGAAGGCGCCAAAATTCGCCTTCAAGATCTATTAAGCCAATGGAGCACCTTTAAAAAAGAGCACGAAGCCATTATTGATACAGAAATTGAAAACTATAATGCAACGTTTGCAAGTATTGGCATCCCGGCACTAATTTTATCCGAAGAATAAGAAAGGTGCCTACAC
>JBARCC010000101.1:0-2008 GCA_049793635.1 Maribacter sp.
CAAATACCCCATGTACGCGACCATTATCGCCAATGTTATTAATATCATATTGAACTATCTGCTCATTTTTGGCAGTTTTGGTTTTCCGGAAATGGGAATTGTAGGTGCTGCCATTGGTACTTTGGTATCCCGTTTTATGATGGTGCTGTACATGTGGATCATTCTGAAGAAAAATGAAAAATTCAGGTATTTCGTTACCGGTTTCGATTTTGCGCGTATAGAACGAGCTGTGATGAAAAAAATAATCGGTCTGGGGTTTCCATCGGCCTTACAAATGTTCTTTGAAGTGGCTATTTTCACCGCCGCCGTTTGGTTGAGCGGGGTATTGGGCAAGAATTCCCAAGCTGCCAACCAAATAGCCTTGAACCTAAGCAGTATGACCTTTATGTTCGGTATGGGCTTGGGGGTGGCCGCCATGATCAGGGTGGGCAACCAAAAAGGGTTGCGAAATTTTACCGAACTCAGACGTATCGCGCAATCGATATTTTTTCTGACCTTTCTCCTCGAAATTGTATTCGCCATCCTTTTTCTGTTGGGTAGGCATTGGTTCCCGACCTTATATTTGGATATCAGCGATTTGAGCAATTTTACCGACAATACCGAGGTGCTCGTCATTGCTGCCGAATTATTATTTGTCGCTGCGTTCTTTCAGATATCCGATGGTATTCAAGTGGTGGTCTTGGGGGCCTTACGTGGTCTACAAGATGTGCAGATACCTACCTTGATTACCTTTATCGCCTATTGGGGTATCGGTTTTCCGGTCAGTTTTTATTTAGGGCTTTACACCGAATTGGAAAGTACCGGTATCTGGATAGGTTTGCTTACCGGCCTTACTGCATCTGCCATTATGTTGTATCTTCGGTTTAATTATTTAACTAAAAAATTGATTACTGGTCGATGATCCTATAGGGTCTTGGCAGGGTAGAGGTTCAACCATTATATTTGAGTTTTATGGAATTTCCAAAGTTTTTATTGGGAGATAATACAGATTATCCCAGTGCAATATTTATAATACATACAGAGTTTCCAAGGTTCATCATCAACCTTGAAAATGACGAAGTGGAATGGCTTGAAGAATTCTCGAAAGAAGACGAAAAGGAGCTGGAGGATGAGGCTGAGGGCTTGATAGAGGCCGCTACTGCCTTTTATGACAGGGAGGTATCCAGATACGAAGACTAACCATTTATGCTTGAGCAATTATTGGAGCTTGATAAAGCCATTTTTCTATACCTGAACGGGTTAGGAAGTCCGCAGTGGGACACCTTGTTTTTGTTCATTTCACATAAACTGAGTGCACTGCCGCTCTATATTTTTCTTCTCATTCTTGCATATCGCAAACTAGGTTTTAAAAACACACTTATCATGTTGGTGGCCGTCGCCTTAATGATTACAGTAACCGACCAGCTGAGTAATTTTTTCAAGTATGGCATATCACGTTTGAGGCCCTGCCATGACCCTGAAATCATACCCTTTATGCGCTTGGTCAAAAGCAGTTGCGGCGGGTACTACGGTTACTTTTCGGCACATGCGGCCAATGCGTTCGCTGTTGCTATTTTCTTCGGGACTATCCTAAAATCTACCGGCACCCATTATGGTTTCTTTTTGGCCCTATGGGCAACGGCAGTGGCCTATAGCCGGGTTTATTTGGGGGTGCATTTTCCGTTGGATATCATCACTGGAGCAGGATTAGGCGCTATGTTCGGGTGGTTGTTTGTAAAGTTATTTATATTTGCACTTCGCAAATTTTCCCTATGATATCCAATCTAAGGTATTGGTTTTTAATCGGTTTGATTTTTTTAGTCTACGTCGCCGGGATGTTTGTGACCTTGTTCGAAAACGATTCTGCACAGTTCGCGGTCATGGCCATGCGCATGGTCCAGGAACATGATTTCCTTAATCTATTCAAGGGACCGGAAGAATATCTGGATAAACCGCACATGCATTATTGGTTGGCCGCGTTGTCCTTCAAAGCCTTTGGGATACACGATTGGGCTTACAGGATACCGGG
>JBARCC010000102.1:0-2200 GCA_049793635.1 Maribacter sp.
TAAAAGGCCTGTATATTAGGGCTACTGCTTTACACTTTTGTGTTTTTTTGGCCGCAACTAGTACTCGTAAATACCAATAGTAGTGTGATAGGTACTTAAAAAAACTGTCCAGCGGTTTAAGGCTGGACAGTAATTCAATTTTTTAGAACCAAGGCTTTCTGCCTACCTGATAGGTATTGTAGAATTCCTCGTCTGTTTTGGTCAAATAAATAATACCTTCTATAAGACCAATTAATCCAGGAATCCAAACAATAAGTAAGCCTAGACCAAATGCGCACATAAGTAAATAAGATGCCAAAGTAATCCCGAGTAAAACAAAACCTTCTTTTTGATAGCCCAGAATAAATTTATGGACTCCCAAGGAGCCTAAAACAATAGCCAAGATGCCGGCCAATATTTTTTTGTTCTCCCCGCCACTGCTTCCAAAGGCTTCCTTTGCACCGGCCGTAAATTCGTTGGCCGTTTTTTTGGCCCCTTCGCTAAATTCCTTTGCGGATTCCTTCGTTTCATTAGAAAATTCCTTAGCGGAATCCTTGGCATCATCGAACGCTTTCTCGGTCTTTTCTTTAGCCTTTTCAAAGGTATCCTTCGTTTCCTCTTTGCCCTTATCAAAGGATTTTTCTGCTTTGTCCCCTAGATTTTCCGCCTTTTTTTTGGCATTGTCCATAGCGTCTTCCGCCTTATCTCCTAAATCTTTATTATTGTCTGACATGGTTAAATGGTTAGTTATTAATAATGTTTAAATGTAAAGAATAATTATAAATCATAAAAGACTTTCATCCAAGGGTTCCCAAAGTTCTATTTTATTGCCATCCGGGTCTAAAATCCAACCAAATTTCCCATAGTCGTAGGTTTCCATTTCCCCTACGACGGTTATCCCTTCTTGTGCAAGCACCTTTAATAGTTCTTCCAAATTCTCGACCCTAAAGTTCATCATAAAAGGGGAGCTACTCGGTTTAAAATAAGTGGTGTCCACTTTCATAGGGCTCCATTGCGTGGAGCAGTCCTTCCCCTCGTTGTCCTTCCACCAAAATGTGCAACCGTACGAATCTGTATTTAGGCCCAAATGCTTGGCATACCAGGCCTTTATTTTGTCCGGGTCCTTGGTTTTAAAGAAAAATCCGCCCAGTCCTGTTACTCTTTTTTTCATTGCAAGAATATGGTTTTATTGCTAACACGTATTCATTTGGTATTTTGTTCGTAAAGGCTTATCCAATTTTCAACGGTCATTTTTGTACACAGTTCGCCAATCAAGGCGTAGGGTACCGTGTCCATGTTCTTGAACCGAATACAGCTCTTTCCCATATCCAATTTGCGTTTACAGTGCTTTGGATATTCGGTCACAAACCAATCCAATAATTCTTCATTCGCATAAAGGCCCATGTGGTATAGCGCAACAAAATTCTTTTGGGAGGCCATATTGATGAACGGCAGGGGCAGGGAGGTATTTACGTGGTACCCAGCCGGATACCGGGAATGCGGCACTACATAGCCCAGCATGCCATAACTTATCGTTTCCTGGAACCCCACGGGTAAATTTTTTAAGATGGTGGTTCTAAGCTTGGAGAGTACTTTGTTACGTTCTGGGGAAAGCTGGTCTAAATATTCCTCTGGAGAAGTAGCCTCGTATTTCATTTTACACGTGTTGGTCTATAAGTATAGGATTACCATCTGGGTCGATGATCGTAAAGCTGGCCGGCCCAGTGCTCCCCTCCTTTACCTTTTGGACCAAATCGATTCCTTTCCCCTCAAAGTGTTTTTGAATTTCCCTGATGTCTGTAAAGGAATCCAAGGTATTGGCAAGGTCATCCCAACCCGGATTAAAAGTGAGGATATTTTTTTCGAACATATCCTGAAACAGCCCTATGGTAGCGGTCTTGTTTTTCATGATCAACCACTTTTGATCTATAGTACCATGAAAGACGCTGAAACCAATGTTTTCGTAAAATTCCTTTGAGACCTTAATGTCTTTGACGCTTAAGCTTACCGAAAAGTTTCCTAAATCCATAAGGTGCTGGTTCTTGGTTGATTAGTGACCTTTAAACTACGAATTTATTTTTGATTTTATCGACTACCGTCTGTGCTAATTTTATTTTACTCTCAACGGTCCAACCCGCAACATGGGGAGACAGGATAACATTGTTTGCATGTATTAGGTATTCAAATGCCTCCGGTAATTTATGATCAGTGAACATATTTT
>JBARCC010000103.1:0-4102 GCA_049793635.1 Maribacter sp.
GAACTACTTGTTTCCGATTCTTCAGGGCATTCTATCAACAATCCTGTTCCACTAGCGTTTACGTCACGTCCAGTTTCTGAAAAATCCTTTGCCACGGCGGTTACCGTATTGTCTTGTTTAAAATCAAACGTCAAAATTTCACAATCCTGAGCAATTAAAACATCTAAAATGTCTTCGGCCTGTGCAATTTCCGATGAATCCGCATCTCCAACATTAAGTTCGGTAAGACTCCAAATACCGACGATTGTATTGGGATCGTTGTTCAAATCGCTCTCATCCTTATCTGAGCTACATGACATTAGCACCAAGGCCAGTCCTAAAAGGAATAAAATATTCTTATACATCATTTTTAAATTGGTTTGTTTCCCCTTAGAAACGAAAATATCCCTACTTTATTTTATACACTTCGATAACCAGTAGCTAACGTATGCCTATTTCGTTAAAGTATAAGGCGATACCTGGCTTTTAAAAGAAAAGTATTCTCTTTTTGTTGATCCGAAAGCTGTCTTTCCAAATTGTTCCCTAAGGGATCAAAGGGGTCGCCGAAACCTACAACTTTAAAGCATCATCTCTGACCTATTATGGCCCGGATATCACGGCATTTTACGATGACGTACAGGGATGTGGATAAGTAAAAATTTTTAATTCCATTGCCCGGCTAGGCTCCTTTCCGTTATTGGGGTCGAAAACGGTAACATCTCCTTGCCATACGACTTGGTTCCATTCCACATGGTTCAATTGCCCATCGATTGCCATGTTTTGGTCTTCTGCTAGGGGTGCCGTTGTATATTCCCTAAGAATTCCCGTCTGTGTTTGTTGTGCAGTCACTCAATATAAAAAAACATTCAACAACACGCAGGCAAAAAGCTATTTCATTGGTATGCACTAGTGGGTTGAACTGTAAAACAACGAAGACATAAAAAACGTATGGTGTTACAGAAATCCAAAAAAAAGTATATTCAACCCCTTCTGCGTTATGGTCAAATGGTAAGGGCATGTCAGTTCGAATGCTCAATTTTACGATTATCTTATTGTAAAATTGGGTAAACTTCGTCTTCGCTCAGTAGAACTATCGAGAACCCTTCGGCAGCGTTCAGGACATCGCCTTTTGGAACACGAAAGGTTCTCGAACCTATTCTCCCTCACGAAAGGGTCTTGAAAATCACTCGAAGTAACATACCTTCCGAAAAATAAAATGCACAACAGGTACATTTAATAGCGTTTAGAACATGAAGGTTTAGATGGATAAAATAGGTCTCAAAAAAAAGTAAAAAATTTAGAAACAAGTATTTGCAATTCAAGTTAATAATCGTAGATTTGCAGCCCCTTTGACGGGATTGATTAATATAATAGTTAAAAATAGCAGTAGTGGATACATTAAGTTATAAGACCGTTTCGGCAAACCGAACAACTGTAAACAAAGAGTGGTTATTGGTAGATGCAGAAGGAGAAACCTTAGGGCGTATGGCTTCTAAAGTCGCCTATTTGTTGAGAGGAAAGCATAAGCCGAGCTTCACCCCGCACGTGGATTGTGGTGATAATGTAGTGGTTATCAATGCCGATAAAATTGTTCTCTCGGGGAATAAGTGGGATGAGAAGGAATACTTAAGATATACGGGTTACCCAGGTGGTCAGCGTATTACTACGGTAAAACAAATGTTGGTCAAGAATCCCGAAGGTATTGTTGAAAAGGCAGTAAAGGGGATGTTGCCTAAAAACAGATTAGGTGCCGATCTTTTCAGAAACCTGAAGGTGTATGCGGGAACAAAGCACGGGCAAGAAGCTCAAAAACCTACTGTAGTAAATTTAAAAGACATTAAGTAAGATGGATGTAATTCACAAAATAGGCCGTAGAAAAACAGCCGTAGCCAGAGTATACCTTTCTGATGGAAATGGGGATATTACCATCAACAATAAAGATTTGAGCGTATATTTTCCAACTGCGACCCTTCAATATAAGGTAAAACAGCCTTTCACTTTAACCGAAAGTTTAGACACTTATAATGTTAAGGTAAACGTATATGGTGGTGGTATCACTGGCCAGGCAGAAGCGATCAGACTTGCGCTTTCAAGGGCAATGTGTGAAATCGATGCCGAAAACAGATTGATTCTTAAACCTGAAGGTCTGTTGACTAGAGATCCAAGAATGGTGGAGCGTAAGAAATTCGGTCAGAAAAAAGCCCGTAAGAAATTCCAATTCTCCAAGCGTTAATTCGTACTGCGAAATTATCAGGCACCCTTTTACGGGTGCCTACTTTATATATTTTACCATACTGGAACGTCCAGTATTTTAACAAGTTCATTGAAAGTCCGTTATGGACAATTAAAAATCCTTTACTCATTAATTTGATGAAAGGTAAATTAGTTTAGCATCTAAATGGTGAAGGCTTTTGTTCATACAAATACCACTTTACCATTGCTAATTCATAAGAACGTAAACTAAATTTAAAATGGCGAGAGTCGAAGTAAAACAATTATTAGAAGCAGGTGTGCATTTTGGCCACCTCACCAGAAAGTGGAATCCGAACATGGCTCCTTACATCTACATGGAGCGTAATGGGATACACGTTATCAACCTTTACAAAACCGTTGCAAAATTAGATGAGACCAATGAGGCCCTTCGTAAAATTGCGGCATCGGGACGAAAAATCCTTTTTGTAGCTACCAAGAAACAAGCAAAGGACATTGTTGCCGATAAAGCAGCAAATGTAAACATGCCTTACATCACCGAACGATGGCCGGGCGGTATGTTGACCAATTTCGTGACCATTCGTAAAGCGGTCAAGAAAATGGCCTCCATCGATCGTATGAAGAAAGATGGTACGTTTCTTACCCTATCCAAAAAAGAAAGATTGCAAGTAGACCGTTTACGTGCCAAATTGGAGAAAAACCTTGGTTCCATCTCTGAAATGACCCGTCTACCCGGCGCACTTTTCATTGTGGACACCATGAGAGAGCACATTGCGGTTAAAGAAGCGCAGAAATTGAACATTCCTATTTTCGCCATGGTCGATACCAACTGTGACCCAAGGGATGTGGATTATTTGATCCCTTCTAACGACGATGCTTCAAAATCAATCGATATCATTATGACCGAAGTGGCCCATGCGGTTGCCGAAGGTCTTGCGGAGCGTAAATCTGAAAAAGGAGATGCATCTGAAGGCAAATCCGAAAGTAAAAAAGAAAAAGCACCCAAGAAGAAAGAAAAGCTGGACAAACCAGAACCAACACCCGCTAAGGTAGATAAGAAACCTGCACCGGTTATTGCCAAGGTGCCGAATGTTGAAGTTAATGTAGAGGCCACGAAAGAGGCAGTTGCAAATGAGATGAATACAGAAGCGGACGACCTAACAAAAATTGAAGGCGTTGGCCCAAAAGCGGCAGAAGCATTGGTTGCGGCCGGGATGTCGACTTTCGAAGCAGTTGCCAAGGGCAATGCCGATAAAATAAAGGAGATTTTAACTGAATCTAGTTCAAGAATGGCTCATTTAGATCCAACTTCTTGGCCAAAGCAGGCAAAAATGGCTGCAGACGGTAAGTGGGACGAGTTGAAGGAATGGCAGGATAATGCCAAAGGTGGGGTAGCGTAAATGACCGCAGGGCAAGCCTACAAAGTATTCAAAAGGATTTAATAGTTGATTTCCACGCAAGCGTCGGACCATTAAATCTCGATTATAAAGTAAAGCCCTTCAAGTTTAATTAAAAATGATTTCCGCAGTGCGGGAACAAAAGTAAAAATTAGAAGTTATGGCAAAGATAACAGCCGCAGAAGTAAATAAATTAAGACAGACTACCGGTGCCGGTATGATGGATTGTAAGAAAGCGTTGGTAGAAGCGGACGGTGATTTCGAGAAAGCTATCGAAATCCTACGAAAAAAAGGACAGAAAGTTGCCGCCAACAGGGCTGACAGAGATTCATCCGAAGGTGCCGCAATTGCGAAAGTGAACATTGCGAATACACATGGTGTGATCATTTCATTGAATTGTGAGACCGATTTTGTGGCCAAAAACGATAGTTTCGTGACCTTGGCAAACGAATTGGCCGATCTTGCCATCGATTTCGATAATAAGGATGCATTTTTAGCAGCTGATTTCAAGGGAA
>JBARCC010000104.1:0-9290 GCA_049793635.1 Maribacter sp.
ATTTTTGGCAAATCAGGCCGATTTCATCCTCAATACGTTTGTGGAACGTGAAGCGTGCCCCAACGGTTTGGCGCCTACCACCAGTACCACGGCACAGCTCGTGATGGGCGATGCCTTGGCTATCGTACTTTTGGAATTAAAAGGTTTTAGTAGTAAAGATTTCGCAAAGTACCACCCAGGTGGCTCTTTAGGAAAACGGCTCTACTTGCGGGTCGCAGACCTTGTCAGTAAAAATCAGGTGCCACAGGTTCAAAAAGATGCGGAGGTAAAACAGGTGATTGTAGAGATTTCCGAAAAAATGCTGGGTGTTACCGCTGTGCTTGATGGTACCACGGTGATCGGTATCGTAACCGATGGCGATATACGGCGCATGCTCAATAAACACGATAACATCAAAGGATTGACCGCTGGTGATATCATGACCTCCAATCCCAAAACCATTCCCGCAGAGACCTTGGCCGTTAAAGCTTTGGAACAGATGCAGCGCAAAGGCATTTCACAGTTACTAGCCATGGACAACCACAGGTATGTTGGGGTCATTCATTTACATAATCTAATTAACGAAGGTATTTTATAATGGGTACTAAAGCTACTACGCCCCCTAACGAAATGTCATTTCTAGACCATCTTGAGGAATTAAGGTGGCATTTGATACGTTCTACAATTGCCATAGTGGTTATCGGAACCGGAGCCTTTTTAATGAGAGGCTTTATTTTCGATACGGTGATTTTTGGTCCGAAGAAAATGGATTTCCCAACCTATAGACTCTTTTGCGATATTGCGACTTATTTTGGTTTTGATTCCGCATTTTGTGCAGAAAAATTACCCTTTACGATTCAGAGTAGATTGATGTCCGGACAGTTTTCGGCACATATTTGGACCTCTATTTGGGCAGGTTTCATTATAGGCTTCCCTTACGTACTTTATGAAATATGGAAATTCATTAGCCCTGGGCTATATGAAAAGGAACGTAAAAATTCCAGAGGTTTTATTTTGATAGCTTCACTTCTATTTTTCTTGGGAGTTTTATTCGGTTATTATGTTGTCGCCCCATTATCTATCAATTTTCTTGGAACATATCAAGTAAGTGCAGAGGTAACGAACGAATTTGATTTAGCATCATACATATCTACCGTTAGAGCGTCTGTAATTGCTTGTGGTATTTTATTTGAACTGCCTATTATTATCTTCTTTTTGACCAAAGTAGGACTGGTTACCCCAGAAATCATGAGGAAATATCGTAAAATCGCATTGGTGGTCGTGCTTATTTTATCTGCGGTCATTACCCCACCAGATGTTGCCAGTCAGATTATTGTGGCCATTCCCATATTGATCCTGTACCAAGTCAGTATTTATATTTCGGCTATGGTATTGCGACAAGAAAGAAGAAGGGCTGAAAGAGCTAATAAAAAGAATACCGATGTCAAACGAAATTAAAGAATTCAACGCCTATCGTTCTAAAATGAACGAGAAGCTTCTGGCCGACAACAATAAGATCATTAAGCGGATCTTTAATCTAGATACCAATGCCTACGCGGCGGGAGCCTTAGATGTAAAGACCAAGGAATTATTGGGACTTGTAGCCTCTGCCGTGTTGCGCTGCGATGATTGTGTAAAGTACCATCTCGAGAGTTCACACCGAGAAGGCGCCACTAAAGAGGAAGTGATGGAAACCCTCGGAATCGCGACCTTAGTGGGAGGTACCATCGTCGTTCCCCATTTGCGAAGAGCCTATGAATACTGGGAGGCACTAGAAGAGCAACACCGTTAAAAAACCGCCAATTGTTTTGGTGTACTGCCTGTAACCCATAGTTTTGAAAGCATGAAGCTAAGCGCCGATAACATAATGAAATCCTACCGTGGAAGAAGGGTAGTGAAAGGCATATCACTTGAGGTAAACCAAGGTGAAATCGTAGGGCTACTCGGCCCTAACGGGGCGGGAAAAACCACTTCATTTTACATGATTGTAGGGCTGATCAAACCGAATGGTGGAAAAATTTGGCTAGATGACAAGGAAATCACGCATTTCCCCATGTACAAAAGAGCCCAAAACGGGATTGGATATCTAGCGCAGGAAGCTTCCGTATTTCGAAAATTAAGTGTCGAAAAGAACATTTTGAGCGTGCTCCAATTAACCCAACTAAGCAAGAAGGAACAGCACATGAAGATGGAATCGCTTATCGATGAATTTGGCCTTGGTCATATTCGCAAGAACCGGGGCGATTTACTTTCAGGTGGGGAACGTAGACGTACCGAAATCGCACGAGCGCTGGCTACGGACCCTAAATTCATCCTTTTGGACGAACCTTTTGCAGGGGTCGATCCGGTGGCGGTAGAGGATATACAGCGAATTGTAGCGCAGTTAAAGGATAAAAATATAGGCATACTGATTACGGACCACAATGTTCAGGAAACCTTAGCGATTACTGAACGCTCTTACCTCATGTTCGAAGGTGGTATCTTAAAGTCGGGTGTTCCCGAAGATTTGGCCGCCGATGAAATGGTGCGTAAAGTATATCTGGGCCAGAATTTTGAATTGCGTAAAAAGAAGTTGGATTTTTAGTATTTCTTTCTATTTTTCCTGTCAAAAATATGTCCTTAGCTTTTTATTTGTCGACACTTCCTAAAATTGGATGCTACCTTTCCAAAGAATATTTTAAATAAGATTACTATTTTAAATACTAAAGACCCCAAGGGTCTTAGAGACCTTTGGGGTCTTCTACGTTGCATTCAATTTAAAAAAATCCCCTACCGTTTACTCCGTTCCTCGGGTAGTAAATCGTTCTTAAATGGGTTTTTGGTAAACGGAAACGCCAGTTGCTTTACAAATCCTTTTGGGAAAGAAGCATCTACCAAACCTGTGCCCTTTGGCCATTCATTACCGGGCAAATAATAAGTGCCGAACAGTTTATCGATAAACGGGAACACGACCGCGAAATTATTCCCATAGTGCTCAGGCTCCTCGCAATGGTGCCAATGATGGTATTGCGGCGTAGTGATTATATATTTTAAAAACCCGAATTTAAGGCTTGTATTCGAATGAATTAAAACGGCATGTATGGCGATAAAAACGATATATACATTAAATGTCAATGTTGAGAATCCCAATACATACAGCGGAATATAGGAAACACTGCGCGTGAAGAAAATGTCGATAAAATGGGTGCGTGAACCCGCCAACCAATCCATATTCTCGGTAGAGTGATGTATGGAATGAAATCTCCATAAGTAATGATGGGAGTGAAAAAACCGATGTGCCCAATATTGAAAGATATCGGTAACTATTAAGGCTATCAATAATTCCACTAAAAAGGGCAAACTCGTTATCCATTCTTGGACCTGCTCAAGATTCATCCAACCAAAGAACGCAACGGCCGGTTTTTTGGTCAAGATTCCGAACAATTGAATCGCCAAATGACTTATCCCAAAATAAATAAGGTCGGTTCGCCATTCGTCATGAAATTTACTTTGTAGCTTATTCTTAGGAAAGGCAAGTTCTATAGGTACGAATAATAAGGCCATAATCAGTAGATCTAAAAGAAGCCAATCTAGTCCCACGCTCCAGTTGACCTTTTCTACGGCCCTACCCTCTACGGTGAAACCGCCGACCGCAATGGTCAATACGCCCAAAATAATACCTATCGCGGCATTCTTTCTGCTTTTACCCAATAACATACTTACCAAGGCAAAAAGAAAGGTTGCAACAATGGCTCCCAGCAGTATATTTTCTGCCATGGCAGCGGTATACACTTCACGAAATTCAGGAGTAGTCAATTGCTCAGGGAACTTAAAACATAAAATTCCCGCCAGAGATAAAATTCCGAGAAAGATGGAGATCGCTCCGCTGATTTTTCCTTCCCCTACTTGCATTCTTTTATGCCGATGTTCCATAGACCGCACCTAATTTGAGGTTAATGATGTCATTTAATCTAGGTCTATCAACGAAATAGGTCACATAAAAGTATATTTTCAAACGAATTCATACACTTCAAGAAATCATAGACCGCTCAAAATGGTCAAACCTCAGTGGACAACAATATACTTCTTAAACCACTTTTGAAAACACATAGTAAAGCTGTGAAGCGATTTCTTGACTACGTTCCCTATATTTTTCGGTTTGCTTAGCGGTACCATCAAAAGCCTTAGGATCATCAAATGTTAAGGGAATTCGCTGTTCCGCTCCGGGAATAAACGGACAGTTTTCATCGGCATGGCCACAGGTCATCATTGCGGCGAAGTTATTTTCTGGATTAAATACATCATCGAACTTTTTGGAAAAGCCGATGATAGGCGAGACATCAGCCCCAAATTTGATGGCATACACTGGGTTTTCACCTTCCGATAGTTTGGAAATTCTAAAACCACTTTCAGATAAGATCTCCACAACTTTAGGGAACAATGCGGTTGCCTCCGTACCGCCTGAATAACAATATACATTTTGAATGTCGAAATAGCCGGCCATGGTCTGCGCCCAAATCTGTGCCAAATGACTTCTTCGGGAACTATGGGTACACACAAAATTCAAATAAATCGGTTGCCCTTTGTCTTTTTTGGTTTGAATAAAATGGAGTAATCTCTCAAGGACTTGAAGTCGCTCCTCTTTGAAAGCAACATTTTTTAGTTCTTCTATTCGGTTTTCGATTTTCGGATATACCACGTATGCTCTATTTTAGAATCTATAAGGATACATCAAATAAAAAGATAAAACCCGCAATATTCAAAAACCTAACCTTTATTTAATCTCAAAGGTCAACGTGGCCCAATTGGATTCGTAATCTACCGCATCGCCTTCCTTCTTTTCCATATGGATCGTGGCTACATACCATTTGCCTTTGGCAGTTGGGGTAATAGCCAACAAGCCATTCTCATTGGTCTTAGTGCTATTTTCACTATCGTGGGCATCGACACCGGGCACTGACGTGCTGTAATGAACGGTATGGTTGGCCAAAGGTTTGCCATTTCGCACCAACTTAAAAGCAACCGAAGCCCCCAATTTGATTTCGAACGGATTGTTCATAGGGATAAACTCTATGGGATAGCCCAAAGGTTTCATGAAATCGATTGAAGTATCCACACCAACCTGCAACAACGCCTTTACATGTTTAGAATAGCGCTCTTTGGCCCCTTTATCGATTATTTTCATTTGTTTACGGTCTGCAAGGGTCTGCTGTAATCCTTCATGATCCAAATAATCGTTAAAGGCCTTGGCATCCATCTCCAATACCTTGGGTAGTGTCGAAATTCCGGCAACATAGGTTCCCTCATTACCGGTAGTTAGATTGAGAAATGTAGCTTTGTCCTTATCCTCATAATGTTTATCGGTAGGTTCAAAAAGATAGTCAGGCCCTATGATTTTGGCGTTGACAATACGGTCTCTGGTAATTTCATTCTCACTGGTATCAAAGGTACCGTTGAACAGATACAACTGCGCTATGGTATTGGGCTTTAAAAAATGAGTATCCGCCTTTAAGAATAATTCATGTGATGAAAAAATAAATAGTATTGAACTCAAAATCAATAGTCCTCCAAGTCTTTTCATTATAATCGGTTTTAATTGTTTTATCTAATTACGGAAATATATGGATAAAGGTTTTACTGCGGTCAATTATTTTAAAGTATACCGTGTCAAATTATAAAGACCCCACCCAAAAAAAAGTAATTCCAGTAGTAAGGCGGGAGTAAAAAGTACCGATACTCCATCGAATACCGTACTTACTATTCTACCGAAAGAAATACCGCCCATAAACAATACATTGCTCAACGTGGCTGCGCTCCAGAGCTGAGGCCTCAAGGCGCCCATCAACCAAAAAACACCAATCCCCAGGTGTATGCCCATTACTGCCCTCAACATATTTTTGAGTTCCAATGCTTCTACCTCAAAACCGAGGATTTTGGGCATCAGCAGTGTAGGGTGACCTCCGTAGACCAGTCCGGCAATGATAACGATAAGACCGGATATTAATAAATTTAAATTTTTGGATGTTCTCATGTTATCTCTTTCCGTATAATTGATAATACCGATAAGCAGCTACACCACCGATCAGTGAAAATACGGCAAGCATCCAAAAAACATGTTGGTGCCCTTCCAGACCTGGAGAGGCGTCCAATAGATATCCCATTGCCGGGCCCGCAAAAATATCGGGAGTATACCCGACCAAAGAAATGAGTCCTACCGCGGTACCTGTTAACGCTAAAGGAATTTTTCCACTTTCCATCACCGCGAAATATAAGGATCGTGCCGCATACACCCCAATGGCAACGATCAAAATTGAAAAGAGGAAAAATAGGGGCGACGCAGGGGAGACTATTCCCGTAGCGAAAATGATGGCCCCTAAAAAGGCGATGATAAAACTGATAAAAAGCCATAGGCTTGGTTTTGAGCGATCTGCCAGTATACCGATTAAAACCCCTACCACAGGGCGTACAAACAATAAAAAAGTACCTACTTTGGCGGCACCAACTTCATCATACAACATCACATCTTGCGCATAGAGCGAAAATACATCCGTAATTTTATACCCTACATAGCCACAAAGTATAATGACCATTAACAGTAACACCGAGGGTAACCTGAGCACCTCCCCTATTTGGGCAATCGTTATTTTATCTACTATAATTGCATTTTCAGTGTCCCCCGGTAATTTCATGAACCACCAAACCAAGGTGCCGACTACGGCTACGATACCCGACGAAACTAGAATCACATATCTAAACGCAAATCTACTTTCGGTAATTGTTGCGGTATCTAAATCGGTGGTCATAAAAATGGAAAAAACCAAAACGCCCAAAGTCCCAAAAAGGGCACCTACAAGTCCTCTACCGCCATCCAATAAACCAAAAGCTTTGCCTTGTGAATTTTGTCCACCCCAAACCCTGGTAGCCTTTATCATGGGGGACCAAAACAAAAATATGGTCGTAAAGCCCCAAAAACCATAAAGAATTCTAAGTGTTGCATACTTTGGAAACGTCGCCAAGAGTATCCCGCCCAAAGCGGTCAGCCATAAGGCAACAGCAATCAATTTACGTGGTGCAAATTTATCCGCCAAGGGACCTCCAAAAAGATAGGAAGGTATCGCCACCAAACCATACACCGAAAAGCAGAGCCCTAAGGCTACATTATCCAACTCAAATACCTTTAATACGGTAGGCCTGAAAACCCGGGCCAATACAAAAGGAAGGATGAATACGCTTTCCCCTGCCAAAATCAACAAGAATAGATACTGCCAAGGTGCCTTTTCAGATGCTTTCATTTCTTTTTTATGGGAATCCAAACTTCTTCTTCTGATGAGGGATCATCATTGGCATACCGCGCGCCCAACACTTCAAAATGGGGACGGTCATCCAATTCATATTCGGAATTAGGAATCCAATCGCCATAAATATATTGAAAAATACTAGGGTCAGCACTATTACCCTTATAGTCAAACACCGCATACAGCCCTTTTGGTAACTTCAAGCAATGCATTCCGTCTGGAACATACCTGACATCGTCGACCTCAACACCAGCGAATTTAAGAAAAGGCACGTCAGGACCGAACGCGTCAAAATATGAACATGGGTCGTGTTGAAGGGAAATAAAATCTGTTGAAATCCTATTTTTCACTTCGGTATCCCGACTCCTGAACAGTTTCCAAAGTTCCCCGGTCCTGTTTTGCGAAAAGCGCATTTCTATGGAAATGCCGATCAATATTTTCCCCGCGAGCTGTACTATTCTAGGATTCATTCTTTAACGGATTTGCGTATCTATCTCGAACAAACATGCCGGACCGTTTTTGTAATGCGGTGGTAGCGCATCCACTTCCTTAAGTTCGAACATGCCCAAAAAATCAAATCCAGCGTTAGTGTAGTGTTTGATCAGTCCAGTATTATTGCCAATAGTGTCTAAACGGATGTATCTTTTTTCATGTGCTTTTACAAAATCCCTTGCCCAATCCACGATCATACCCACAAAGTTACGTCCCCTAAACTTAGGGTTTGTTGCAATACGGTGAATATAGAGGGCCGCATCGCTATTTCGTTCTTCCCAAATTTGGGCATCCGAAAACGTAATGGCCCATATGCAGGCAACCTCATCGTTCAGTACCATTTTAAACTGCCTATGCTCCCTTATTTCTTGTTCGACCATTCCTGGGTCAAAATCGGGCCAAATCACCACCGTTTTTTTTCGTCGTTGAAAATCGGATGCAATCCTATAGAGACCGAAAATGGTATCGACGTCTTCTGGTGTCGCGTTTTGAATATTCATATATAGGGATTAATGGTTAAAGACCTATTTAATAGATCGATTTTGACCACGATTATAATTATCCATTTTGTGGGTTTGAATGACGTTGATAAGTGTTACCGCAACAGACACCTATTCATCCGACTTACACGTAACCGTGAATTTTACTTATAGGACCAAAAGTCCTTCATCACGTAAACCCATCATGGGTTTTGAATACCAAAAAAGCTCAAAATCATTGAATTTATTCTCAAAATCGGACTTCAACTGTCCGAAGGTAAGGCCTTTTTGGTAGGGAGTTATTTTGTCCAATAGTTCCAATAACCACTCTCCTTCCTCCTTAGGAACAACAAGTTCATGGACACCGGTTTTATTGTGGAAAGTGAAGGTGAGCTGTTGCAAGGTGCGGCCTTTTTTCTTTTTGATACGGTGCTTTGTGATAGGTGTTGTACCTAACCATACCACCTTTGCCGTCGACTTTGTAATTAGCGAAACATCGGTCTGTAAAGCATTGAAAATATAATCTGAGGAAATACCCGTTTTCGGAATCTTAACATCGAACCACTCTTGTAGGTCCATCTCAAAACCGATACCGTGCATATAGTTGAACAGGGACTTTTTCAGGCCGAAACTAAAGACACCATGATCAATACCCGTTTTATCGGTAAAATCGATGTCATTGTTGGCAAAACTAATCGGCTTCAAATCAGGCACCACCCCGTATTCCTCGGGGTGCATCCCAACAGGACTATGTGCAGTGAGCGCAAATTGATGCCAAAAACCGGACTGGATAATCCCCAGCTCGAACAACTGCCGCACCATCTCTAAACTATCCACAGTTTCCTGAACCGTTTGTGTGGGATAGCCGTACATTAAGTAGGAATGCACCATGATATTGGCTTCGGTGAAATTACGGGTCACCTGTGCCACTTGGGCAACCGTGACCCCTTTATCAATAAGTTTCAACAATCTGTCGGATGCTACTTCCAGGCCGCCGGAAACTGCGATACAACCGGATGCTTTTAGAAGATAGCAAAGATCTTGGGTAAAGTTTTTTTCAAACCGG
>JBARCC010000105.1:0-1850 GCA_049793635.1 Maribacter sp.
ACTTTTCCAATTTCTTGTAAGTACTTGTCCAAAGATGCGGTCTCCCTATTGGTGACCTGTTTTGTAATCTTAAGCTGTCTCATTAAAATAAATTAAGTTCAATTTGCATAGACTGCATATAGGTATACGTAGAAATCTTTAAAATGTTACAAAAGGATTCAAAAATGTTCGTTTATCCGATGAGGAGCATTAAAAAAGCGCTGTTCAATTCGTTGAACAGCGCTTGTATTTAATTTCGTCTAACGTCTAACTAATCCCTTCTCGGTTTGCGATCACGGTCTCTGCCTCGATCGTTTCCTCGACGGTCATCCCTACGTTTGTCATCACGCGGCGGCCGTTCTACAAAACCTTCCGGTTTTGGTAAGATTGCCTTACGGGAAACTTTTTCTTTTCTGGTTCTTGGATCCAGACCAAAATATTTCACATCGAAAACATCTCCCATGTTCACCACGTCCGATACGTTTTCGGTGCGTTCCCAGGCCAATTCTGAAACGTGAAGCAATACTTCGTTCCCTGGAGCATCGATATATTCAACAACAGCACCAAAATCTAACATCTTGATTACTTTTACTTCATATACGTTGCCCACTTCTGGTTTGAACAGAATAGAATCGATTTTTGCCATTACGGCGTTGATGCCTTCGCGTCCTACACCCAAGATTTCAACAATACCTTCTTCCGTAACCGGATCTTCGTTGATCACGATAGTAGTATCGGTTTCTTTTTGCATTTCTTGAATCACTTTACCTCCTGGTCCGATCAAAGCACCAATGAATTCGTTAGGGATTCTACGCGTCACCATCGTTGGCGCATGCTCTTTAACGTCAGCGTTGGGTGTTGCGATGGTTTCGGTCAATTTCTCAAGAATATGTAAACGACCGTTTCTTGCTTGTTTTAGTGCTTTTACCAAAATTTCGTACGAAAGACCTTTAACCTTTATATCCATTTGGCAAGCCGTGATACCATCAGCGGTACCGGTGACTTTAAAGTCCATGTCGCCTAAATGATCTTCGTCTCCCAATATATCGGAAAGAACCGCGTACTTACCTGTTTTAGCATCGGAAATCAGTCCCATAGCAATTCCGGAAACTGGTTTTTTCAGTTGAACACCGGCATCCATCAACGCCATAGTACCTGCACAAACCGTTGCCATGGAGGAGGAACCGTTTGACTCCAACACCTCGGAAACCACCCGAACCGTATATGGGCAATCGGCAGGAATCATTCCCTTTAATGCACGTTGCGCTAGGTTACCGTGACCGACTTCCCTACGGGAGGTTCCACGGATAGGTCTGGCTTCTCCGGTACAAAACGGAGGGAAGTTATAGTGTAAATAGAAATTCTCTTCCCCTTCGTGAGATGGCATGTCTATTTTATTGGCATCTCTTGACGTACCCAAGGTAACGGTCGCCAACGCCTGTGTTTCACCACGGGTAAATACGGCCGAACCATGTGTGGAAGGCAGGTAATCTACCTCGCACCAGATCGGACGAATTTCATCGGTCTTACGACCATCTAAACGCAAGCCCTCGTTCAAGGTAAGGTCACGGATCGCCGCTTTTTCAGCTTTATAAAAATACTTGGAAACCAGCCCATCGTAATCAGCCAGTTCCTCTTCGGAAAATGACGCTTTAATTTCTTCCTTGATTTCAGAAAATGCGGCACTTCGCTCTTGTTTTGCAGTACCAGCCTTGGCAATGGCATATACTTTGTCGTAGGCCATGTCGTGAATTTTCTTCGCTAAGTCTTCATCTTCTCTCTCCTCGGCATATTCACGTACTTCTTTTCTGCCAAATGCTTCGGCCAATCTTAATTGGGCGGCACATTGCACTTTAATGGCTTCGTGGGCA
>JBARCC010000106.1:0-2197 GCA_049793635.1 Maribacter sp.
GTTTTAAATAGCTAAAATTTAGAGAATTGAATTTTTGCGTTATATTTGCAGCCCGATAAACGGATTCGTTTACGGAACTAGAGCAATGCAGGCGTGGTGGAATTGGTAGACACGCTAGACTTAGGATCTAGTGCCGCAAGGTGTGAGAGTTCGAGTCTCTCCGCCTGTACATTTCGACTGCGCTCAATGCAGGCGAGGGAAAGCCGACTTTTAGGAGTCGGCTTTTTTTGTTTTGGTAACACATGGGTAACACAATCGGATATTTTTCGGTTGGACATTTTAGATGATATCATTTCCAATCTTTTGATCGAAGACCAATTTTGCAAAAATCAGGCCGAGCTTCGAATCTCGCTTGAGCAGCAAGGTTTACTATAGTGCAGATAATGGTTTCGCTCCCAATTCCATTCTCGACACATTGCCCAGCGAACGGTCAAAAACCTAACCATAGAAAGCCGCTATGGATTTTCTTAGAATGCGTTACCTATATGCACTTTTTCGTATTCCATTCCATATCCAAATCGGACGCATCTCTGAAATGAAAAATATTCTTTTGAATTTTCTTAAAATATTAATTGTTTTAGTGACAACGCATATTCCTGAAAACCATAGGTTTATAAAATACTCACAGGAGTAGATGATGCTCTCAAATGTTAAATGTTGCATAAAACAGTACCTTTTTATGCATAGTACTGTAACAAAATGAATTCAGCTTCGTCTAGTTAGTGTAGTACAATTTTAAAACAACATTTAATCATTAATCTTAAAACAGAATATCATGAAAGCATCAAACACCAGAACGGCAACAGAATCAAGAACGGGACAGTACTTTTCAACCTTTAGCAGCAGTAAAAGGGCGCAGTGGGCACAATATAGAAATTTCAATCGCTAATCACGATATAAACAAAACATCAATCATTTAAAAACAGCAATCATGAAAACGTTCATCAATCAATCGCCAACAGAATCAAGAAGGTTTACTTACTTTTCCAACTTTAAAGATAGTAAGCGCATTCGTTGGGCAGAATCAAGACATTACCTTCACTAAACAACTAAATTTGAGCTTGATAATTAAAGGGGATAGGACTTCATCAAAGTCCGTCTCCCTTTTTTACACTTAAGTGGATAGTAAGCGTGTCTTGCTTGCAATAATAGTGTATCTGTAGGGGTAAAAAAACTCTAGACAACTATGGGGAAGTACAGTCCACACCCACCATTAAATACCTTTAAACGATACGTGACAAGGGAGACTTTTGAAGTGGGCTACCCTTCTTTAAACCATATCTACCCATGCATTCAGCACATAAAATTCTAAAGGATAGTACACGGACCTTTTTTTAATGCGAACGGGAAATAAATCGCACTCTCCTTAAGATAACTCTGTGCTAACTGCCTTTTCAAAAGGTCGGCAACATGAGTATCTTTGCTTTACGACGCACATATTTCCTATTGTACCTTTGCTAAAATCAATGCAAGGGGCTTTGGTTCTTTGAGGAAAAATTAAGGTAGAAATGCATGAATCCATAAATACGGTCTTGTCAAAAGAACTTTTGAGAGGTTTGAAAATACAATTCCCCATCCCCTGGTTGTATTCCATTTTGGGTATTACACTGTTTCTTTGAACTGTTTGAAAAATAGACTTAAAATTGCCTTCACTATGGGTTAATGTGTTTCTAATTTCTTGATTTTTGTTTGTGGTATAAAATCTAGGCATGCAATTCATCCGTAGAAAAACCAAAAAACTGATCGGGCTAAAACTTAAAATTCTAGTTTGTGCTGACCAATCTGGTTTAGATAGTTTCAAAAAATAGTTCTATTTGTCACTATCTTGTAACTTCTCAAATACAAAATACTCGTAAGACATGCTTCATTTTAGAGCCTTTGTAATTTTTTGCCTCATCTCTTGTATACTTATAACTTCTTGCAAAGAAAAGGCAGTACCAGCTAAAGAGGAAGCGTTCACCAATGATTTAATCAATGAAACCAGTCCTTATTTATTACAGCATGCGCACAACCCGGTAGATTGGAGACCTTGGAGCCAAGAGGCTTTGGATTTGGCAGCAGCGGAAAACAAGCTTGTTCTTGTAAGTGTAGGGTATAGTTCCTGTCACTGGTGCCACGTTATGGAGGAGGAAACTTTTGAAGATTTGGAAGTTGCTGAATTAATGAATTCTAATTTCATAAACATTAAGGTCGACCG
>JBARCC010000107.1:0-1659 GCA_049793635.1 Maribacter sp.
ACACAAAGCCATCAATAAAAAAATTTCTTGAAACCGATTATCCCCGGGGCAAACCATAGGGGTATTTTGCCAGTTTCATTTTGACCGAAGGGGCCAAAAACCGGCCCGAAAGCTTTCGGGAATCTATTTTACCTCACCCAAAACTGCAAAAATACAGTTCCGACCTTGTGCATTTCTCTCAGTACGCTCGTCGCATGCAAGAGCAGAGGTAAATCGGAAACCCCGAGGCAGAGCCGTCGGGGGATTATTTAGATTAAAATTTTTGGTTCAAGCACCCGAATGACCATTTTAACCCAAAATCGACAACATCAAAAACGGCTTAACATGTAGAGAATATTAGAATACTTGAAATAAACCAAAGTCTAAATCCGTTTTCAAACTAGATCATAATGTTATTTAAAAGTTTATCCCTATTATTATATCCAATATCCAATAATTGAGCCATGCAGTCATCTAAACTTGTTCTATTGTTATTTTTGGTCATAGGCCAATACGTTTCCTATGGCCAGACCGATGAGGGTATGGATAAATCGTCCATTTCCATACTCGAGCCAAGCCAAACTACGGTTTGGACTATTCCCGATAAGGTTTCCCTGGTCTGGAATACCACAAAAATCGATACGCGTAAATCCATACGTTTTTTTCTGGTACGCGATGAAATGGTGGTGCAAGAATTGGGTTCTTTTAAGAATGATGGTTTAGAGGAAGGTATTCAACTCGCGAAGAACATAGGGTCTGGCGACCGCTACCAAGTAGTGGGTATCGAACTCTTTCCCGACGATAAATTCAGCATCGCTAAGACGGTCACTCCTTTTTTTTCCATTGTCAATACAGCATCCGATGAACGGAAAAGAAATCAGCGTTTGAACAATGTGCCCACCCTTACAAAGAAAAACGGTAAAAAAAGTAAAGAAAATAAGCCAGGGAAAGAGACCAAAGAAATTGTCACGGCCGTTGAACCAAGTAAGCGCGAAACGTTTGAAGGCAGAAAAATTTCATACACCCAAGAATTTGAATTCGATTCTGAAGAGATAACCGTTAAAATCTGGGACCATGGTCGACAAGACGGGGATATCGTCTCCATATACCTCAATGGCGTGGCGGTCGTATCAAAATATTACCTCACCTATTGGAAAAAAGAGTTCAAGCTCAAACTAGACCCGAACAAGCCAAACGATATGTTTCTTTTTGCACATAACCTTGGGGACTCACCTCCCAATACCGTATCGGTCGAAATTACGGACGGTAAAAAATCGGAGAATATCATTCTAAATTCAGACCTACAGAGTTGTGAAGCGGTATTGATCAGCGTCAAGTAATCTACCTTTTTGCGCGCATAACAGGCAGTATTCGTAAATTTTAGTGTGAAAAAGACACAAGCCGGCAGGGTTAAGAAACATACCTGACGGCAGTCAGGTTAAATTTCGATGTTCGGTAAAAAACAGTGCCGTAACCTGTTTGCATCCTAAACCAAAGGAGCAACAGGTCGTTTCCAACAACAATTTAGAAAAGGGACTCCACAAATTCGAATCAAAAGGCAATACTTCAGGTTTTCAATTTCAAGGTTCGGAAACTTTACTTATCTTCTGATTAAAAAAATTGCCCGATGAAGGAAGAAAAGAACGATTTCTCACAATTTACGCTTCAAATACCCGATAC
>JBARCC010000108.1:0-2009 GCA_049793635.1 Maribacter sp.
CGCTCAATCCGTCAAGGGCATCCTTAAATCGGAGGCCGGGGAAAGCGTACCTTTTGCGGCGGCTACCCTGCTGAACAACAAAGACGCAACTTTGGTAAAAGCTACGATCACTACCGATAAGGGCATATTTACGTTTCATGCTATCCCGCAGGGACCGTACCTGTTACAAATTTCCAATCTGGGTTTTGCCGATCGTAGCCTACAGATTATGGTGAATGATACGGTGTTGGATTTAGGTGTCATCCTGCTTGAGTCGGCCGCTGAAGAGTTAGAGGAAGTAATCGTGGTCGCGGAGAAACCGATGGTACAGGTATTGGCGGACAGAACCGTTTTTAATGTTGAAAATACCTTAAACGCGACGGGCACAAGTGCTTTTGAGTTATTAAGAAAGGCACCCGGGGTGGTGGTGGACAATGCTGGTGGGATTATCGTTGAGGGTAAGGCCGGGGTTCAAATTTTTATAGACGGCAGACCCTCCGTGCTGCAGGGTGAAGATCTGACCAATTATTTGGAAAGTCTGCAATCCACAGCTATTGAGGCGCTTGAAATTATTACACAGCCCTCCTCTAAATATGATGCGGCGGGTACGGCGGGCATCATCAACATCAAACTAAAAAAGGATAGAAGCTTGGGCACCAACGGTTCCTTGACCACAGGGGTAACGATTGGCGACTTCGCAAGGTACACTACTAGTATCAACTTTAACATTAGGGGCAAACTAGGAAATTTATACGGCACGTATAGCAATAGATTTGGCAAGAGCAGCAACTTTTTAAATCTGCTTAGAACGCAGTCGGGCACACAGTTCGGTGCCAGAACCAACAGTATCTATGACCAGAACAGTAATAACATCAAAATAGGATATGATGTCTATGCTTCTAAAAAGAGTACGGTCGGGGTTATTTTTAACGGCAACTTTAACAATGGTTTTGGAAGCAATAATTCGAGAACACCTATCCGTCCGGTTGGGAATATTGTAAATGATAGTGTATTGGTTTCCGACAATAGAACGTCGAACACGGCTGCCAATATCAATGTCAACTTAAATTATAAATATGCGGATACCCTTGGTCACATGGTAAACATCGATTTCGATTATGGTACTTACGGCAGTGACCGCGATGCGCTTCAACCTAATGTATATTTTAACGGAGACGAAACCCAAATTATTCGTCAGAATACAACGAGCCAAAATACACCCATTCATATAGGTATCGTGACCTTCAGAACAGATTATGAGCAGGATTTGTATAAAGGTAAACTCGGGTTGGGCGTAAAGTTCTCATATGTGAATACGGATAATACCTTTGATTTTTTCAATCGGATGAATGGCGAGGATGTATTGAATACCGTACAGAGCAACCGGTTCGACTATACCGAGAATATCAACGCGGCCTATGTGAACTATAATTACAAATGGACAAAATGGAACCTACAAATGGGCATTCGGGTAGAGCATACCATTTCTGACGGTAACCTGGTAAGCATACAGGAAAACGAGGACAATAGCGTGGAACGTAAGTATACCGATATCTTTCCTTCGGGGGGATTGACCTACCAATTGAACCAAAAGAATCAATTGGCCCTGCTCTATAGCAGGCGGGTACAACGCCCTAATTATGAATCGCTAAACCCTTTTGAGTACGTCATCGACGAGCTTTCCTTTAGCAAGGGAAATCCGTTTTTACAGCCCCAGTATACCGATAATTTAAAGTTTTCACACACCTACAATTACCGGTTGACCACTTCGCTCAGCTATAGTTATATCTCCGATTTTTTTGCTCAGGTCACCGTTGCGGAAGGGGAGAGCAGAAATTTTCTGACTACTAGGAATGTGGCTGATCAAGAAGTTATCAATGTAGGCATCTCGTACCCAAAGAATATCACGGAATGGTGGGAAGTCTATCTCAGTATAAACGCGTACCTCAGCAATTACAAGGCAAACAGTCCAGAATTTTTACCTGTTCGGCAAGAGACGTTGAGCTTGTATGCCCAAAACACCTTTACGC
>JBARCC010000109.1:0-5022 GCA_049793635.1 Maribacter sp.
GCGATGAAAGAGGAAAATTTTACCGACAATATAAATAATTATAGAAGTGCCATTTTTTTTGAACTAGAATCTACCAAATTCCCAAATTATGGTTATAAAATGTACAGCCAAACATGGGAAGATGTGGCGGGCGCTATTTATAGGTATGATGATTTTGGTGGAGAGATTGATGAAGACCGAGTGTTCAGAAAAGAAGTAGATGTTTTGATTGAAAGTCATAAGGGTAAACCAGAATTAGCCGGGGCAATATTCAATTTTGTTAAGAGCAAGATGGTTTGGAACGGCTACTATGGTGTAGGATGTGAAAATGGAATCAAAAATGCGTTCGAAAAGGGAAAGGGAAATGTTGCCGATATCAATTTAATGTTGACCAGTATGTTGCGGTACGCGGGTTTCAATGCAAACCCTGTTCTAGTAAGTACAAAAGACCATGGTATTCCTCTTTTTCCAACTATGGATGGATTCAATTATGTTATCGCAGCTATAGAACTTGAACAAGGATACTTGCTTCTGGACGCTACCGAGAATATTCTAGGTATAAACCAATTGCCAGTTCGAGCCATAAATTGGAGTGGGAGGTTGGTCAGGGAAGATGGCACGTCAAAATCTGTATCACTTATACCCGAACAGATTTCCGAAAAAAACATTTTTATGAATGTCGAATTTCAGGAAGATGGAAAGGTCGATGGTAAGATGCAAACACGCTTTACCAATCATTTAGCTTATGAGTATCGTAAGGAAGTTGGTTCTAAGACTAAAGAGCAGCTAAAGGATTACATTTCGGCCATATATGATGGAACAGAAATTGAAAAATTAGAGAACGAAAATTTAAAAAATTCTAATGCTCAATTAACAGAAACATTAGAGTTTACCAAAGATGGTGTCATGGAGATTATAGGGGATAGGGCATATTTTAGTCCTATGCTTTTTTTGGCTAACAAGGAAAATCCCTTTAAAATGGAAAAGCGGGAATATCCTATAGACCTTGATTATTCTAAAAAGGAAAAAGTAACGATTAATTTTTCGATTCCTTCCGGATTTGCAATAGAATCTATTCCTGAGAGTATGGCTTTAGGCCTACCGGATGACCAAGGGACTTTCAATTATACGATACGCCAGAATGGAAGTAATATCCAGTTGGTGTGCATCAAAGAAACTAAAAGTGCGATGTTATCTCCGATACTTTACGAGCCTTTGCGGGAGTTCTATGAGCAAGTTGTCCAAAAAGAGAACGATAAGGTGGTGCTTGTAAAAACCAAAAGTTGAAATATAGTTTTGGGCATTAGAATTATTGAAAGTGAATCTTAACCAAGCTATCCCTATCTGCCGCTGTTAAAGCGGGCTTTGGAAAACTAACTATAATTAAGGAATTTATATGACAGCTTTTAAATCAATGAGGTATATAACGTATAGTATTTTTTTCCTCTTCGCTGCCTCCATTCAATCTCAAGGAAACATCAATTTTGGTATCCTTTCTATTGAAGAGAAAGAATTTAACACTTACCCAAAGGATTCAGCAGCATCGGCAGTATATCTTTACGAAGTTGGGGATAATTATTTTGAAGTCAGAGATGGCTATGTCTGGCTGATTACCAAATATCACGCAAAGATTAAAATTTTTACAAAGGATGGGTTCAACGCTGCCAACATAAAAATACCCATCTATCATTCAAAGAATAGGGACGAAAAAATCGTTTCCCTAAAGGCTTTGACACATAATGATGGGGTTATTAGTAGCGTTAAGAACGAAGAATTTTTTGAAACTAGGCTTAGCGAGAAATGGTCGGAAAGAAGATTTACATTTTCAAATGTAAAAGAGGGTTCCATTTTGGAATATATGTATGAAATGCAATCTCCATTCTATTACAATCTGACCGGTTGGAAGTTTCAAACCGATATTCCGAAGCGCTATTCAGAATTCAATGCAAAAATAACGGGGAATTGGGTATATAATAGAATTCTGTTAGGTTCTCTGGAATTAGACATAAATGAGGCCACCCTTGAAAAATACTGCTTTGGGATAGGAGAGGAAAAAGAGGCGGAATGTGAGGTGCTAAAATACGTGATGAAAGATATACCAGCCTTTAAGGATACAGAAGATTTTATGTTGGCTTCCTCTAATTACCGTTCGCGTTTAGAATTCGAATTATCGGAGTATAAAAGTTTTTTTCGTGGTACGGAGCGCTATACAAAGTCTTGGGATGATGTGGATAGCGAATTTAGAACAGATAAGGATATTGGGATTCAGCTGAGAAAAAAGAATTTTTTTGAAAAGCAAGTAAGTAACGACCTGTTGACAGAAGGAGACGATATTACACGTGCAAAAAACA
Source organism: Maribacter sp. (assembly GCA_049793635.1). GTDB lineage: Bacteria > Bacteroidota > Bacteroidia > Flavobacteriales > Flavobacteriaceae > Maribacter. The sequence continues at coordinate 2,331 of JBARCC010000109.1, forward strand.
TATTCAAATTTGTTCAAAATCATTTTGTCTGGAATCAAGAATATGGTTTATGGGACAATAATCGAGTAAAAGATGCTTTCGATGAAAGAAAGGGCAACGCTGCCGAAATTAATATAACCTTGATAAATCTTTTGAATGCGGCAGGTTTAAAATCTGACATGATGTTAATGGCAACACGCAATAGGGGATTGCCGAAAAAAGTACAACCTGTGATGAGCGACTTCAACTATATTGTGGCCAAGGTGGATATTGATGGAACCTCTTATCTACTGGATGCGACTGAAAAAAATAACCCCTTTGGAATGCTTCCTTTTAGATGCCTTAATTATTATGGTCGGGTTATGGATTTCAATGACGAAAGCTACTGGTTTAATATAGTACCCGAGAAAGAGAACAGAAGAATGGTTAGGGTACAAATGTCATTAGACTCATCCAGTCAATCCATAAAAGGGAAATTTGTCGACATTAATTCGGGGTACTTATCGCTCACTCGCAGAGATAGGCTTGATAATGTAAGTGAGGGGGAGTATTTGAAAGGATTGGAAGCCGATATTTCATCAAATTTCTCCATACTTTCCCACGAAATAAAAAAAGAATATTCAAACGAAAAAAAAATTACGGAGGGCTTTGATTTTGAAATTGAAAATGTGGCGAAAAGTGACGTTATTTATTTCAACCCTTTCATCCTAAAATTCTTTGATAGAAATCCTTTCGTAGCGGAAGAAAGAAATTACCCTGTTGATTTTGGGTTTCCTAGGGCGTATCAATATTTATTAAATTTGGAAATACCTTCAGGTTATAAATTGAAATCGCAGCCAATTAGTAAAATGTATAGCTTACCCGATAATAGCGGATTCGTGAAAATTGATTCCGAAGAGAACGCGAACGGTGTTTTAAATTTGTTGTTTAATTTCGAGATAAATACGGTGCATAACAAAAGTGATACATATACGGATTTAAAGAAAATGTTCACGGAAGTCGTTATGATACAGAACCAATCACTTGTCGTTCTAGAAAAAAAGGACGCACCTTTAACGAAATCTGAATAGGTAAAACAATGAATATTGAAAACGCACAGAAGGCAGTAGACGATTGGATAAAGAAACATGGCGTCCGGTATTTCAACGAACTTACCAATATGGCCCAATTAACCGAGGAAGTCGGGGAAGTGGCCCGCATCATAGCCCGCCGTTATGGGGAACAGAGCGAGAAAGAATCTGATAAGCATAAAGATTTCGGAGAGGAACTGGCCGATGTGCTGTTCGTGGTGTTGTGTTTGGCCAACCAGACCGGAATCGATTTGCAGAAAGCGTTCGATAAAAAACTGGAATTGAAAACAAAACGAGATCATGACCGTCATCACGGCAATGAAAAGCTGAAATAATCCTATATTTGGGGCTGCATTTTAACCGTATATCTCTTGAAACTTCACCTTACCGGCCCACCGAAAAAACACTTTAAAAAAGCCATTACCATCACTGGTTCCAAAAGCGAATCGAACCGTTGTCTTCTACTGTCGGCCCTTTACCCAGCGGTTACCATTGAAAATAGCTCCAATTCAGATGATGCCGAGGTGATGGGAAAAGGCTTGAAAATCACCAAGGGCACGGTAGATATTCACCATGCCGGTACAGCAATGCGTTTTCTTACCGGATATTTTGCCTCGCAAGAAGGAAAGGAAGTGGTGCTCACAGGTTCTAAGAGAATGACGGAAAGGCCAATCCAAATTTTGGTGGATGCCCTCAAATCTTTGGGTGCCGATATTTCATACGTACAGGACGAAGGGTACCCGCCGTTGAGAATCAAAGGAAAGCGTATTGTAAAAGATAGGGTTAGTCTACCGGCCAACGTAAGCAGCCAATACATTTCCTCCTTATTATTGATTGCCCCAAGTCTGGAAAACGGATTGGAACTAGAGCTCGTTGGCAAAATTACTTCGGTACCTTATATCAAGATGACGCTTGGATTATTGGAAGAAATAGGGGTACGAACCATTTTTCAAGGAAATAGTATCAAAGTATATCCTCAACCGTCGGTAACTCCCAAAACACTGATTGTGGAATCCGATTGGAGTTCCGCCTCGTATTATTATAGTATTGCAGCACTTTCAGCGCCCGGAACCGAAATTACCCTTACGGCTTATAAAAAGCAAAGCCTTCAAGGCGATAGTGTATTGTCCAACATTTATACTGCATTTGGGGTAGAGACCCTGTTCGGGCACAACAGCATTACCTTACGTAAAACCGAAAAACCAGTCCCCGACCATCAAGAAATAGACCTTTCGAACGCTCCCGATATCGCCCAGACGATAGCGGTGAGCTGTTTTGCATTAGGGGTAGGGTGCTTTTTGACAGGCCTTCATACGCTCAAAATAAAGGAGACCGACCGCTTGGTCGCGTTAGATGTAGAGTTATCTAAATTAGGGGCGGCGATTTCAGTGACCGATAATAGTTTAACCATTCTCCCGTCAAAGACCATCAATACCAATGTGGCCGTAGATACGTACAAAGACCATAGAATGGCCATGGCGTTCGCTCCTTTGGCCATGAAAGTACCGCTCGTTATCAACGAGGCGGAGGTCGTATCGAAATCCTATCCCGATTTTTGGAAAGACCTGGAACAGCTTCATTTTGGGATAACCGAATTATAATTAACGATTTACTTGACAAGGCCTATCCGCAGAGCGTATATT
>JBARCC010000110.1:0-3690 GCA_049793635.1 Maribacter sp.
GTGCTGTAGTATACACAGAAACCCTTCAGGCCATATTGCTAGTGGTCGGGGCGGCGATGTTAACGTTCATCGGTTTGGAAAAAGTAGGAGGTTGGAGCAGTATGCAAGAAACCTTGGGTGCAGAATATTTCAATATGTGGCGACCGACGACGGACCCGGATTTTCCATGGCCCTCCCTATTCATCACAAGTACCATCGTAGGTATTTGGTATTGGTGCACAGATCAATATATCGTGCAACGTACACTAACGGCAAGAAATATCAGAGAGGGTAGGAGAGGCACTATTTTTGGTGCATTATTAAAGCTCTTGCCTGTATTTTTATTTTTGATTCCAGGGATTATCGCATTGACCTTGAAACTAAGGGGAGAGTTGGAATGGGAAAATCCTGACGAGGCCTTTCCTGTTTTGATGAGTAACTTATTGCCTTCTGGGCTGAGAGGGCTGGTGGCGGCCGGACTTTTAGCAGCTTTAATGAGTTCATTGGCCTCGGTGTTCAATTCATGCTCCACTCTTTTTACGGTGGATGTTTATAAAAAATTACGGCCGAATACACCAGAGAAAAAATTGGTGCGAACAGGACAGATCGCAACCGTTTTCGTAGTGATTATCGGGATTATATGGATTCCCATAATGGCAAACATTTCGGGGGTTCTGTATGAGTATCTTCAAAGCGTACAGTCCTACATCGCACCGCCCATCACGGCAGTATTTCTTTTGGGCATATTTTATAAAAGAATCAATGCGACGGGTGCGTTCTACACCTTGGTCATGGGAATCGTGGTCGCTTTCATTCGAATTACCTTAGAATTGATGAAGTGGAATCTCAATGAAAATGGAATTCTTTATTATCTAGGAGATATCAATTTTCTAACGTTCGGGGCTTGGTTCTTCCTATTCTGCTTAATTTTCCTAGTGGTTGTAAGTCTTTTGACCAAAGCGCCCGATAGGGAGCAAATTATCAATCTTACCTTCGGGACCATAACCGACGAAGAAAAAAGGAGTAATAAAAGCAGTTACACATGGATCGATGTTGCAATATCCGTATTCATCATTCTTATCGTAATTGGGATCATGGTGTTTTTTAACGGTAGGTGACCTGCAAAGCATTTCCGGTAGTGGAACTGGTGCATATGAAATTCATAAAGGTTTAAAAATGATGAAGCATTCTCACGTCATTGAAATAAAAAAGCCGTCTAATACAACGGCTTTTCTTTTACATTACGTAGTTGTTTTAATTTGTAACTTCTGAAGAAATTGGGGTGAAACTAAATTTTTGCCCACCCACGGATACATCGGCCATCAGACCTGCCTTGGGAAGTGCAAATACCGCTACACCATCCTTGTATTTCGCGTTCACCGCTACCCCAGATTTTAAGGCCACTGCAGAAGCTTCTGCAGAAAATTCAAAATCGCCCTCTTTGAAAGACGCTAGGTCATCAGCTGTCTCAAAAAAAATAATTTCTGTAATAGCTTGTCCACCGGCCTGTAGTCCAACACTTAATTTCTTTAAATCTGCCATACCAACGAGGCTGGCGCCTTCATAAACGACTCCATTCCCAGAGGCACCACCGATGATAAAACCTCCCTTACCAACATTTGGAAAAATAACATAGCCTGCAGAATTGGAGAAAAATTGATCCAGTCCCACTCCCATTTTCATCAATTTTTCCTTGGCTTTTTTAGCATCCTTTATAATTTTTTGATCCTTTGAATTTTGTGCGTTTATACTGAAGGTCATCAATACGAAAGCGATACAGACAATTGATTTCATAATTTTCATTTTTAGTAGTATAGATTCATTCTTGTAGCTGTAAAATTAAATCGTTCAATGCGAGTGTACGATGTCAAATCCTTTAAAATTTGATGCAATCCATATCTTGTACGAATTCGTGCGTTGATCGATCACCTAAAAGAAAGGGAAGGTGAACATTGGATGCATGGTGTTCCAATTTGATGAAGCATTGCATCACCCGTACGATACGTTCAATGTTCAAACGTTGTAAGGTACGGGCACCATTTTGTCAAAATCAACACGATTGCAAAAACTGGGAAAGGCTTTTTTTAGCGAATTTTGATATACTGCAGTAATGCTTTTCAAGCTATATCAAAAAACCATTGGAAGGTGATGGATCAATTTGAGGAGATACATCGACATACCTCCGTCAAGGTATACATGAAAATTTAATTCTTAAAAATTTGTTAATGAACCGAAATGTTTTTATATTACCCTTGCTAATCAATCACTTAAACCCGCATGAACGCTAAAGAACATTTTATGGATGCCAATATGATGGCAAACCTTTTAATCACAATTACATTGATTCTTGGTGTAATTGGATATTTGAACTATTCAAATGAAATTGACGACGAGGTAAAAACGGTGATTGTGAGTGCACTTAGCGATGTGAATAATAGTCTCGTCGAACAAGGTACTACGAAATAAAACGAGAAATATCAGACCATTACCATAGTCTACCGATTCTTATGAATAGGTAGATTTTTTTATGTGTAATCGACTTTTTTGGTGAATCCGTTTTCTAGGTAGTTGCCATAAGGGAAGCATGAAACGGGTAATATTCAAAAACGTTTATATCTTCTAGAAACACAAAATCCACTCTCATTAAAGAGTGGATTTATTATTAGGTGACCTCGACAAGATTCGAACCTGTAACCTTCTCATTCGTAGTGAGATGCGCTATCCAGTTGCGCCACGAGGCCAAATTAGTACCCTTAAATGGGGTGCAAATATATTTCTTTTTACATTTACGGCAAAATTAAGATGCTTTTTAAAATGGATTTTAAAAGTTTAATACGTGACGTTCCCGATTTTCCGAAGAATGGTGTTGTCTTTAAAGATATTACTCCTTTGCTGAAAAATCCCTTGGCCCTAAAGGAAACCGTTAATGCATTGGTACGTATGGTAGGAGGCCAAGCTATCGATAAAGTGGTGGGAATGGAAAGTAGGGGTTTTATATTCGGACCCCTACTGGCCGCGCAGCTCAATGCCGGTTTTGTTCCCATTCGAAAACCTCGAAAACTACCGTCGAAAACGTTGAGCGAGGCCTATGAACTGGAGTACGGTTCAGACACGCTTGAAATTCATACAGACGGTATTGAAAAAGGGGATAGGGTCCTTGTGCATGATGATGTGCTGGCGACCGGTGGTACTGCCCAAGCTGCCTGTAAGTTGATAGAAAGGCTAGGGGGTGAGATCGTGCAATGTAATTTTTTAATAGAATTATCTTTTCTGAATGGTAGACATAAAATAAGTCAACACCCGGTGCAAGCACTTGTCGAGTATTAGTTCAACGAATTTGTAGTAATATAATAGCGCCATCCAATAATTGCCATCTGCAACTTGCTGGCTTTAGAAAGGTCTAACCTTTGTTTTGAGTAAGACGGGAGTAGTATCTTATTTAATTTGGCTAGTAATTTGAAAAGAATTTTTTTCACTTTATGATTTTGGTAAAATTACAACAATTGAGAGTTTCATTGTAATCGGTTCTATTCTTGGTTTGTAAAATAGGCTGCATAGTACATGCTTCGAAGATTTAGAACCATGCGTGAAATTAGTAGCGTCAATAATTTTACGTCTTCACCACGCAAAAGTGGCTTCAGAGTTTCAATAGTAGGGATATGAAGGCCTCCAAGAAAGAGATTACAACGAACACGGATCCTCATTTATTTT
>JBARCC010000111.1:0-3945 GCA_049793635.1 Maribacter sp.
TCAAAACACCACAGAACAACATCACGGTGATACCCAACTCATCTTTTGTGGATGGGGCTTTTACAAACTATTCCTTAGAGGATAGAGGCAGGATTTTCGTGAACTGTGGGGTTGGATATGAAAGCAATCTACAAATGGTAGAAGATCTTACGGTAAAAGTAATCGGTGACCATTTCGAACAAAAAGAGGGCGAGCAAGTTGAATTTTTCTTTACCGAGTTTGGCGACAGTTCCATCAACTTTATGGTACGCTTCTGGACCGATATGAAAACCTTTAAGCAAGAACATGCCGCAAGACATAAGGCCATCAAAATCATTAAAAGTAACTTTGACCAGAACGATATCAATATTCCGTTCCCAATTCGTACGTTGGATTTTGGAAAGAATAAGTTACAAATGGTGAAGGAAAAATAAACTTCAATTAACCCCATTCAAAAATGAAAAAACCCGTTGCAACTCCGCAACGGGTTTTTTTAGCATCCACAGAAAACCGCTTTAACCTTTCAGAAAATTTCCGAGTTGTTCGAACTTTTCTCCTTGGAGGTCCGATTTTTCGAGAGCGCGTATCAATTGAACAAAACTCGCCGGATTCATATCATCACCCAATACGCGAATAAGTACGAACCCCTTTTCGGTATTATCTCCATAGATGACGATTTCATCTACCGAATCATCATCACCTTTTAACTGAAGGGTCGCTTTGCCATATCCGGTATTGATTTTCATAAGTTCACTATAATCGGAACCTTTCAAAATCGTTTTAACCTTTGTTTTCTGGACTTCGTATTCAGCACTATTCCCCTCTTTTTTTTGGAATGCAAGAACGTTCAATTTCTTAAGTGAGGATATGGTTTCTTTCTGGGCTTCGGTCATATCTACTTTCTCTAGATTCAAAAGGCTGGCCGGTAAATCGAAAGACATAAAGTCGGGATGCTCTGCATTGGCAATATAATATTGCTCAAGACTAGGTTCGCTCGTACAAGAAGTAAAGGCTAAGATCACTGCGTACAGACATATTCCTATCATTTTTTTCATAATCCTTATTTTAAAAAAATGGGATGTTACACTATGGATGCAACGTCCCATTTTCACTCATTAATTACTTACCTCCCGCTTTATTCAACTCTTTGGGCAAATCCATCTTACTGGTAAGCGCACCTATTTTATTCAAATCGATGTCCCCTACCAAGCTGACCAAAACGGTTTCCATTTTTTTACCATGTACTCCCATCTCTATATTTTCAAGTCCTGAAACGAACATTAACAATTCGCTTACATGGTCTTTCTTTGCACCGTCCCGAACATAAAATTTCACGTTTACATCCGCATCCTTAATGCGCATCAACTCTTCCATTTTAGAGGATTTCAGATAGCTTTTGACCGTTTTCGACATCTCCTCTGAAATGCCCACATCCTCGGTCATGAACACTTTTACCCCCTGCAAGCCTTGTGCAACTTCAATAAATTCTTGGGCGTCTGCGTCATCGCTCATTTCCCCAATTGTAGAGACCAGGTCGATCATCCCCTTATTTACAATTACGGAGCCTACATTCTCCATATGCTCATACTTGTCGAATATGGATTGGGAAAACCCGACTATAGGTACGATTGCGATTAAAATTACTACGGCTATTTTTCTCATGATTGTTGTTTTTGTACCACCTATCGTTTGTTGAACGCTTCGGTGATTGATTAATTAATTGATGAATATGTATTAAAATGTATATTAAACTCCATTTGCCCCATATGGTGAGCGTAAGACGCAACCCGCATTTCTAAATACTCTTCTCCATTTTTGGATGCCACACTATTGAACGCTTCTTGCACATTAAGCGCAAAACCTACTTCCCTTTCTTCCCCGCTTTTCCAAGTTGGTCTCCGCCGGGAAGGTCCATTTTCTCGGTCAGCTTAGAAACAGATCTTAAGTTGATATCTCCTGTCAGGGAAAGGAGCACCGTTTCCATTTTTTTACCATTGATATCGACGTCCTTCAAGCCTGTAACGAACATCAAAAGCTCTTTGACGTGATCGCTATCCTTCCCTTCCTTTACGTAAAATTTCACATTTGAATCCCCATCGCGCACCCTCATCAATTCCTCGAAGGTCGAACTCTTTAAACGTCTGGTAACCCAACTGTCCATGTCTTTTGAAATAGCGCCATCATCGGTGGTAATTACCTTAAAACTGGTGATGGAATTTACCAGTTCGAAAAATTCTTTGGCCTCGGGATCATCTGAGCTTACACTCATTTTACCCAACATTTGAAACATTTTGGGCTGCATGGCCACAAAAGTCACCTTGTCATTATCCTCGTACTTGTCAAAAATATCTTGGGCGCCAGACACTAAAGGGGCCAAGGCCAAAATTGCTATGAATATGATCTTTTTCATTTTTTTATTCTTTGATTAAAAATTTATTTGTGGTTTTCTCAAATTCCTCTAAATGATATAATTGTTCGGTACCCTTGTTAAAATTCATGGCCAACAAAGCGAACGCCTGCTGTGCAGATTCGATTTCTTCTTGCGTATACGCATCGGCCAGTTCAACCGGGGCCTCGGCAGGCCTATACACATAGAACCCGATAATGAAAACGGCAACGGCCGCTATGGAAACCCATTTCAAATAGTGCTTGTTATCCTTAAAAGGCACCTCCTTGGTGAACCGCTCCTCTTTGGTATTGGCGAAATACGTGAACATGGGTACGTACTGCTTTAAATGTGGGGCAACCTTCGTCGATGAGAAATAAGCTCTCAGCTCCTCCTCCTCGGCAACCGTGGTGGTGGCCTCAAAATAGTTCGCTATTAATTGTTCTATGTTATCCGATTCCATAATTATGCTTTTCCATTAATTTTTCCCGTACCGTTTTCCTTGCCCTTGACAAAGCTACCCGTATCGCGGTAGGTTTCATGTCCAATAATGTTTCTATTTCTTCATATTCGTATTGCTCTACATCCCGTAATTGTAATACCATTTTTTGTTGTTCCGGCAACTCGTTCATAATCCGTTCTACCCAACGTATACTGTCCTTTGCCTCTATACTATGCTGTAACGACGTATCGTTATCCGTGTAATTACTGTGCACCAATTTCAAATTACCCGCTTGTTTCGATTTCAATCGGTCTAAGCAGAAATTTTTGGTCATGGTCATTGCAAAGGCCTCTACATTGGTATACGTTTCCATTTTACTTTTCCGTGACCATAGTTTAATTAAGACTTCCTGTGTCGCATCCTCAGCTTCTTCTGTGGAAACGAGCAAACGTTTTGCCATGCGAAACAACTTATCCTTGAAAGGCATTACAATCGTTAAAAATTCTGCTTGTTTCATTTTTGGTTCGGCTGTACGTATGCTAGTTGATAAGTCTACAAAAGGAAGACGATATTCAACGAATAATGTTACAAATAATTTTTATTTCTTAAGGATGTGCCTAAATTTAACATCCTTATACCCATTTATAACGTAATTAAAGGGTACAAGAGAATCTTCGAAATCAATCTGTTTTTCTTGGAATGATTTTTGGAAAGAAGGATATTGAATAAATAAAAAAAGCTATGAGAAAATTTTTCCTGTCCGTCCTATGTCTAGGGCTTATGGTTACCTCGTGTAACAAAAATGATGATTCCCCGGTTATTGAAGAAGAAGTAGTTGAGGAACCTGTTGTAGAGACCAAATTACTGGCCGATTATCCAACCCAAGATTTTATGTGGCAAGCCATGAATGCCTTTTATTTTTGGCAAGGGGATGTTGCAGACCTTGCAGATGACCGATTCGATACGCTAGATAGCTATGTCGATTTCTTATCTAGTGAGGAGGACCCAGCAGCATTCTTCTATAAAATTTGTGATAGGCATGTGAGGGTGGTCGGGGAACAGAATGCCGTTGATCGATTTTCCGTAGCCGTTGAAAATTACAAGGACTTGGTAAATAGCCTTCAAGGTGTATCTAAAA
>JBARCC010000112.1:0-1628 GCA_049793635.1 Maribacter sp.
TCATAGGCCCATCCCGCACCCGAAGTAAACGTATGGTAACGTAACATATCCAGTACCCCTACGGCAGGTAAAGCAACTTGCATCAAATCTGGGCGTTGGGTCATCGTGGCGCCGACCAGTAAACCCCCATTAGAGCCCCCTCGTATGGCCAAATATTCCTTTGAAGTGTATCCATTTTCGATTAAGTATTCCGCTGCCGCAATAAAATCATCGAACACATTTTGCTTTTCGAGCTTGATGCCAGCATTATGCCATTTTTTACCGTACTCTCCACCACCGCGCAGGTTAGGAACGGCATATACGCCACCTTGTTCCATCCAAACGGCATTGGTAATGCTGAATGAGGGCGTAAGGCTGATATTAAACCCGCCGTAGCCGTAAAGGATGGTAGGGTTTTTACCATGAAGTTCCAATCCCTTTTTGTATGTGATGATCATGGGTATTTTTGTACCGTCTTTGGAGGTATAAAAAACGTGTTTCGATTCGTAGTTATCCGGATTGAAATCAATTTCGGGTTTCCAATACAGTTCATATTCACCAGAGGCAACATTGTATTTATAGGAGGAATCTGGGGTATTATAGTTGGTAAAGGAAAAATAAAATTCCTTGTCATCCTTTTCACCCCCAAAACCACTGGCCGTACCGATACCTGGCAGTTTAACCTCCCTAACCAGTTTACCGTCATAATCGTATTGCAGCACTTTGGAAATAGCATCGACCATATATTCGGTAAAGAAGTAGCCGCCACCGGTATTCTGATTCAAAACGTTTTCTGTTTCCGGTATAAAATCGACCCAATTTTCGACACTTGGATTTTTGGCGTCCACGGTGACGATTTTTTGATTGGGGGCATTTCTATTGGTCACGATATAGAGTTTTGAACCTACGTTGTCAATCACATAGGTATCCGATTCCGTATCGTCGACAATAGGAATTAGAAGTCCGTTCGGATCTTCTAGGTCACGGATAAAAAGTTTGTTCCCAGAGGTCGAAGTGGAAGCGCTAATGGTTAAATATCTTTGGTCTTCCGTAACACTAGCACCCACATATCTGTGTTTTTCGACTGGTGTGCCTCCATAGATGAGCACATCGGTTTTTTGGGAAGTACCTAATTTATGATAGTAGACTTTATGCTGGTCCGTTTTGGCAGATAGTTCACTTCCCTTCGGTTTGTCGTAGCTAGAGTAATAAAAACCATCGTTACCTTTCCATGAGATACCACTGAACTTTATATCGATCAGGGTATCCTCCATAATTTCTTTGGTTTCAGCGTTCATTATAATCGCTTTGCGCCAATCACTACCGCCTTCAGAAATGAGATACGTTGCCAATTTTCCATCTTTTGTAAAGCTTAAACCGGCCAATGAGGTGGTTCCATCCTCTGAAAAAGTATTGGGATCCAAGAAAATCTCAGGTGTTCCATCCCCTTTGGTTCGATAGACGACATATTGATTCTGAAGTCCGTCGTTTTTATAGAAATAGGTAAAATCCCCTCTTTTTCGGGGAGACCCTAATTTTTCATAGTTCCAAAGTTTTTCCAATCGATTTTTTAAATCGCTCCGAAACGGTATCTTTTCCAAATACCCAAAAGTGGCCTTATTCTGTTCTTCGACCCAAGATTCGGTTTC
>JBARCC010000113.1:0-2307 GCA_049793635.1 Maribacter sp.
CTTTCTTATCGGAGTGGGAATGCTGATCGACCATCGTGCATTTTTCAAAGATTTAGAAACCATTAAGGTGGCGATTGTCATGGTCGTGGTCGCTACAGCGGCAAAATTTTTAGCAGCCCTTTTGACCCAAAAAACCTTCGGTCTTTCTTCGGATGAACGTAGGTTGATCTTTGGATTGAGCAATGCACAAGCCGCGGCGACGCTCGCCGCGGTAATGGTAGGGTATAACATTGTTATCGGGGAAACGGCCTCTGGCGAGCCTATTCGTTTACTAAACGAGGCTATTTTGAACGGAACCATCCTAATGATTCTGGTGACTTGCACCATTGCAACGGTCGCCGCTCAAAGAGGTGCCAAGAATATACTTTTAGCGGAAGCCAAAGGGGAGGTTACCGATGATGAGGTGAACCATATCGAAAAAATATTGATTCCCTTACGCAATGAAGAAACCATCGACGAATTGATCAACCTTGGCGCTACCATTATTTCCACTAAAAATAAAAAAGGATTGTATGCGCTTAATGTTGTAGCGCATGAAACAGCACATGGTTTTACAAATAAAAACGCTAAAAAACTGCTCGAAAAAGCAGCGATTACGGCATCGGCGACCGATAATCACCTGCACCAACTGCTACGTTACGACCTGAACATTGTAAACGGAATCACCAACGTCATCAAAGAGCACGGTATTAGCGATCTTATACTGGGGTTACATGTACAAAAAGGCCTATCCGATTCATTTTTGGGAGACTTGACGGCTGGTATTTTGACGAAATGCGATACGACCACACTCATCTACAGACCGGTCCAACCCTTGGGTACGATTAAACGACAGGTGGTGATGGTTCCGAAACATGCCGAAAAGGAAATCGGCTTTGCATTTTGGTTGGTCAAGGTCTGGAACATTGGCCGTAACTCAGGAGCCAAATTGATATTCTACGCACCTAAGAAAACCCTACGGTTTATAATGGAAATTAATGATAAGCATCCCATAGCCTGCGAATTTGAACTTTGGGAGCACTGGGATGATTTTCCCGCACTCTCGACCTGGTTTCGAAGAGACGATAGCCTAATCGTAGTCATGAGCAGAACCCATGGCCTATCGTATCAAAATAGCATGGCAAAAGTAGCGACCTACCTGAATTCCCATTTCAGGTCTTTTAGTTTTATATTGATATTTCCTTTGCAAACCGGCAGTGAGAGCAACCCCCAAATCGATTTCAAAAACGATACGTTCATTCGATCTTTTAAGACCTTAGAGGAAATAACGAATCTAATTTCACAGTTGTTTAAAAGAAAATAAGCACTGGCGGAAGGTAACCCTTTATGAAAAGGTACCACCCGTTGATGTAAACAACTATACTGTGGAACGTTAGCGTGTGCGTCGCCTAAAGCATACCCATATGATTCTGCTTATGTTCTTGCGTAACGCAAACTTTTCACGCCTAAATTTGGATGTTATAAAACTGAAACTTCGTCAACAGGCGCATACCCTTTTCATGGTAAAAAGCTTGAGTTCGCCCTCCGAGAATGTACATTAACCGTTAAACCTTGGTATGGTTACCATCGAAACACGCTTTAGATCACACCATTTTCAATCGCAAAAGCAAAAACTCTTTATGCGATCTGCCTAAAGGAATTACTTTTCTGCCAATCTCTACATGTTTATCCGAGACCACATCTAGTTTGGTAATGTTCACTATAAATGACCTATGCACCCGTACAAATAGATTGGTCGGTAGTTTTTCTTCCATGACCTTTAGGGTTGCGGTTAAAAGGGATCGATTATTGGAGGTGACAATGGTACAATAATTACGCTCGGCCTCGATATACTGTATGTCCGACAAAAGCAATTTGTTCATTTGACCATTGTGGCGTACGAAAATACGATCGTTCAATATTTCTATAGGTGCTTGCTTCGAGTCTATAGTTTTACCCTTACGTTGTTCTACCACCAAGGCCAAGGTTCGCTGCAATTGTAGAAAATCGAACGGTTTTTGAACAAAGGCGTACGGCTGCGTGTCCTTCGCCCTCAAAAAAGTGGCCTCATCGGTATTTGCCGTCAAATAAACAATAGGAACGTCAGATTGCTTTTGGATAGCCCTGGCGGTCTCCACACCATCCATAGTTCCTTTTAGATGAATGTCCATTAAAATAATGTCTGGTCTGTTCAGAAACGCATGGGCGACCGCCTCTTCTCCCCTAGCCTCGATACCCGTTATTTCATAATCTAGTTTAGTAAGTTGCAACGTTAGGTTCGCCGCAATGATCATATCGTCCTCAACTACTAAAATTCGGGGCTTGACA
>JBARCC010000114.1:0-9695 GCA_049793635.1 Maribacter sp.
CCTTTAATCCCATTCATTTGGGGCATTTGATCATTGCCAACCACATGGTGGAGTTTTCCGATTTGGATGAAGTTTGGTTCGTTGTTACCCCACAAAGTCCGTTCAAGACTAAGAAAACCCTTTTGGACAATCACCACCGGTATGAGATGGTGTACGAGGCGACCAAAGCGTATCCTAAACTAAGCCCTAGCAGAATCGAATTCGATTTACCGCAGCCTAATTATACGGTGACCACATTGGTGCATTTGGGTGAGAAATATCCGACCGGCTATGCGTTTTCATTGATCATGGGGGAAGACAATTTAAAAGGCTTCCACAAATGGAAGAATTATGAGACCATTTTAGAGAACTACCGCCTTTATGTGTATCCAAGAATTTCGGAAGGGGTGATTGCGCATCAATTTAAGGAACACCCAAAAATCCATCGCGTGGCCGCACCGATCATGGAAATTTCATCTACGTTCATTCGCAAAGAACATAAGAAGGGAAAAAATATAAAACCTATGCTTCCACCAGAAGTATGGGTGTATATGGATGAAATGAATTTCTATCGTTAAAAACCTGCAGTGGCCTCTTGAAGGGTATCTGTTCCTAAATAGTGGTCGTCTTTATTGTAATACCAAGCACGTACCTTGGGAATCTTTATACCGCTTACCTCAACCAGTTCAGAAAGTAGGATGTACTCCCCATCGTTTTTAGTTTCATCGTGAAAGAACTGGTAGACTTCCATGGCAAAGGTCTCAGGGTCAAAATAAAAATACCAGGTGTCATTGCCGACGTCTTTATCATATTCTGCTTTAAGGACCAAGTATTCCTTTCCCTTATAGGTCTTTCTAGTCACTTTTTCCGCAACGATCGTTCCGGGATCTTTTAATTTCATGGGAAGGCCATACAAATAGGTATAGTAATTTTTCATCATGTTGGTACGATCGCAATTAATCCTTAGACTATCCCTCATGTTTTGATCAATGGTCGTACTTCCATTAAGGGCCAAGGAGCATTTTCCTTTATCCAATTCAGAAATAATGGTATCGTTGGCTTTGATGACGATTGTTTTAAAATAATCTGCGGGGAGATTTATAGAGACCTCTGTTCTTCTCAAACTGTTCTTCGGGGTTTCCATTTCAATCTGCATCTGGGCGTTGAACATTTCCCATTGATCATTTGGGTCGTGGTATGCAATGGCTTTTTCAAGAAGTGCCCTGCCCGTCAACTCTTGGCCATGGCTAGTACGCGTAAGGACTAAAAAAGTGAACAATAAAACGTATTTCATGGGTCTCTATGAGTTATTCTAAACGCGCAGGCGCTATTTTACCGTCATATTCTTTATAGTACTGTTCGAGAAGGTTCATGGTCGCAGTCATCAAATCTCTGGTTTCCAATAAAATATTAAAGTATAGGGTCGTATTTTTGGGGCTCGATTCTTCGGTACGGGTTCGCTCTACCTGTAATTCTATTTTTTGGGAGACCAGGTCGTACAACTCTTGCTTATTGTTGAGAATGTTTCCTATTTTTTCGAACGATCGCTCTTCAAACGCCGTTTGGGTATTGCTTAAAATTTCTTCAAGTTTGTAGTCGATCTGCTTCAGTTCTTTTATTTGATTGTACTTTAATTTTTTATGATTGTTGTTGACATGCTTATGGCTCACCCTACCGATATAGTCCAACGACTGTGAAATATCGGTTAAATGACCCATGGCATTGATGTAGAAATTACTGGCACCGATATGGGCTTCATCCAAATTCTTAATGAAATAGAAGGTATGACTCTTTAGGTCATCGATTTCCGAAGAAAGTTTATTGCCCTGCTTTTTATTCTTCTTCAGTAAATTCAAATCCTGTTTTGCCAGGCCATTGATGGTATTGGAATAAATTTTACTGGTCCTTTTGACCACATTGGCAATATTTTTTGCGCTTTCCTCGATGACGCCCTGTACCGAGCTGCTCTCTGCCCGTTCCAGTTTTTCCTCTTCTTTGGATTCCTTTAATTTTTTGGTGTGTGAAACATAGTTCTTACCAATTAGGAAAAAGGCTAAGACAAGCAGTACTGTAATCGCATAGATACCCCCTAGATGAATAATGTAGGCGATGATTGCAGCGGCGACGAAGGCAATGATGGCTGTAAAGAACCAGCCCCCAATAACATTGAGAACCCCTGCTACCCTGTATACCGCGCTTTCCGAGCCCCATGCCCTATCGGCCAACGAAGACCCCATGGCCACCATAAAAGTGACGTACGTGGTCGAAAGGGGTAGTTTTAAAGAGGTCGCCATCGATATCAATACACTGGCGACCATGAGGTTGACCGAAGCCCGTATTAAATCAAAGGCAGGTTGGTCTTTTACCTTTGCTTTCGAGATAAAGGTATTTGGCTTTTCGAATTGTTTGTCAATTTTATTGTTGATACCATTCGGTATAAGTCCGTTTAGATTATCGGAAAATCGAATGGAATATTTAACGATTTGTCGGGATAGGAAATTTGGCTCAAAACGTTCATCGCCTTCATCTTGTCTAGAAAGGTCAACACTTGTTTTTACCACGTTTTTCGCTTTCGAGGAAAACCATAAGGTCACGACCATGATGATTCCCGAAGCCAGTAAGAGATACGTAGGGGTTTGAACGGAAACCGCTAGTCCTCTCATATTGAAATCATCGGCCAATTGTCCCGAATTCGACCAACTTACAAAAGACTCATAGGCCGCTAGGGGGACACCAATAAAATTGACCAGATCGTTTCCGGCAAAAGCCATAGCCAAGGCGAAGGTTCCAAGAACAATAATAACTACATAAATACTCCAATTAAGAAAGCGGGTCACGACCCATGAAGCGATGAACCAAAAAGCGATATTCGCGATGATGAACAGCTCGGGATTTTCCGCAATCCATTCCGAGGCATTCGGACTTAGAATGGAAGTTCCCTTAAGGCCCTTTACAATGATAAAATAGATGATTGCCGTAATGGCCAATCCCCCAAAAATGGAACCTACCCATTTGGGTTTTTCATCGAATTTAAAGGTCAAAAGTATGCGGGTCAAGAATTGAACCAATGCGCCGATGGTAAACGCGATAACCACGGACAAAAGAATACCAATGATAATTTCGGTGGCCTTATCGGTATTGATGTAATTCCCCAGATGGGTTAGATTACCGTCCTCGGCATAGATCTTTACGATTGAAATTGCCACCGCGGCGCCCAACAATTCAAAAACGATGGAAACTGTCGTGGATGTAGGCATGCCCAGCGTATTGAAAAAATCCAACAATAGAATATCCGTAATCATGACCGCCATAAAAACGATCATGATCTCGGCAAATACAAATTCCTCCGGATTAAAGATGCCTTTTCGGGCAACCTCCATCATACCACTCGAGGATATGGCGCCGAACGCTATTCCGATACTGGCAACGACCATGATGGTTTTAAAGGAAATGGCTTTGGAGCCTATCGCAGAATTTAAAAAATTAACCGCATCGTTGCTAACCCCTACGACTAAATCGGTAATGGCCAGAATGGCCAACGCGATAATCATGAAAAAATATATGTTTTCGCCCATTAAAATTTTCAATAAAAAACAAAAATGACGCTATAAACGATCATTGAGGTTAATAAAAGGTTATGAAGTTAAATTCGATGGTATCCGGTTTAAACATGAAGGGCTGAAAATACTAATTTCTTTCCGTAAATCATCTATTTACCTTGAGAGAACAGATAAATACAAAAATTGGTCGCAACCCACGTTGTGCGATGACAACATAAGCGAAGAACTGCTATTATTTACCCTTGAACGACGTGGTAGTGTTGTAGCGCGATGCAGCAGGCAGGTGTTGCACCGTGGTCATTTCCGCAGTAGAAGGCAAGGAAAACACTTTAGCATGCAAGGTCTCCATAATATCGATTGTAGATCCGGCCTTTACGTTTATGGGAATAACCATGGGTTCATAACCGAGAAATTGCACCAAAAGCTCATAGGAGCCTTCTGCGATTTCAGCAAATTCAAAGTTTCCCCTAAAATTAGTTTGGGTAGAGAGCGGTGTATTTTTAACCGTAACGGTCGCCATTAACAAGGGTTCGTTGAAAAGTTCCCCATCTAGGATACTTCCTTGAACGGAACCATAATCCTGAGCTAGTGCCCCTGTAGCAATCGTCAATACTAATAACAAAAACACTTTTTTCATGAACCCTTTAATTTTCAGTTGCAAATAAAGTACAGCTAGGTTAAGTTAAGGTTAACTAGGGATTATGAATGTATGGGGTTAGTGTTAAGATTAGAAGGTCATCCATCCGAAGGAAATATCAAAAAAGGTATCTTGCGTGCTTTAAATGGGAAATCACATGAACTGGGAACAATTACTCTCTCTACGAAGGCAAGGAGATAAGAACAAACGGTTGCGCAACGAGCAAGATGAGACCCGTTTGGGATTTGATGTGGATTACGACCGTATTATCTTTTCTTCCGCGTTCAGAAGCTTACAGGATAAGACCCAGGTAATTCCGCTTTCGAAGACCGATTTTGTGCATACCCGATTAACACACAGTTTGGAAGTTTCCGTGGTAGGAAGAAGTCTCGGAAGGTTGGCAGGGAAGAAAATTATAGAGAAACATCCCTATCTTAAAGAGGTACATGGCTATGGCTTCAATGATATTGGGGCTATTGTAGCCGCAGCTTCTTTGGCGCACGATATTGGCAACCCCCCATTTGGCCACAGCGGTGAAAAAGCCATTGGCGAATATTTTAAAACGGGTAACGGTATACGGTTTAAAGAGCTACTTAGCGCTGTGGAATATCAGGATATCATCGATTTTGAAGGAAATGCCAATGGGTTCAGGTTACTTACCCAAGATAGGGCCGGGGTTACTGGCGGACTCCGATTAAGCTATGCCACACTGGGAGCTTTTATGAAATACCCGAAAGAATCGCTTCCAAAAAAACCATCGAACCATATTTGCGATAAAAAATTCGGATTTTTTCAAGGTGATAAAACCAAGTTCACTGCGGTGGCCAGCGAACTGGGCCTACCCGCTAGAGGGGTGAAGGACACCCTTGCCTTTGGTAGACATCCGCTGACCTTTTTGGTAGAGGCGGCCGATGATATCTGCTACACGATCATCGATTTTGAGGATGGTATAAATCTTGGCCTTATCTCCGAGGATTATGCGTTGGAATATTTAATAAAGCTTGTCAAGAACACCATAAATACCAATAAGTATAATTCACTGGAATATACCGAGGACCGGTTGAGCTATTTGCGGGCTTTGGCCATTAATACGCTTATACAGGATGCCGTTTCTATTTTCATTGCCAATGAAGAGGCAATTTTAGAAGGTACCTTTGCAACCGCCTTGCTCGACAAAAGCTATTACAAAGCACAAATTGATGATATCCTTACCTTGAGTGTCCAAAACATTTATCAATCGCAAGAGGTCGTCGAGAAAGAGATTGCCGGATACACCATAATTTCCGATATTTTGGAGGTGTATATCAATGCCTTGATGGGAAAGAAGAACAATAAGGCCTCAAATTATCACAAACTGATGCTACGTACGCTACCCGGGTATTATCAGCGTACCGACCTTTCCGTCTATGAAATCGTCTTGAATACCTGTTGTTATGTGGCCAGCCTTTCCGATAGCGCAGCAGTGCATATCCACAATAAAATTAAGGGCAAACAACTTTAAAAAGTGTATAACACACCCACACCCAAGACTTGTTTAAATTGTATTTTCGGAACGCCTTGGTCTATGACCGTGCCGTTCTCATTTTGAACTTGGTCAAAAAGAATGTTATCGTCATAAATGATTTGGGTCCCCAACGTGGTGCTGATCCACTTGTTCACTTTCATGACTACATTAAGTTCCCAATCCACATCTATATTCCCAAAATCTTGAAGGTAATCGGTGTATAGATTCAATCTACTGGTCAAGTTGACATTTTTTGCGATGGTTAAGTTGACATTGTTCGTAATCAGGATACCGATTTCCAATAAATGGTTTTCCCCCTGAACAATAACATTTCCATTGTCATCAAGAACCGCTCTTTTCACACCAAAAGAACCTCTATCGGCCAAACGTTGATCTAATACAAAGGTCGATTTTTGGGTGATGGGAGACATGTAGAGGTTGAAGCTTTGGTCTTTTGTGATAAAGGAGGTTCCCGCACCGAACAAAAGATACCCCGGTGCCATAAATCTCGAAATCGGCGTTTCGCGGTCTGGATATCTGTAGCCGTTCGAGAATTGAGAATTGAAATTGAGCTGAACGGAATAAAACCAGTTGCTGATGGTATCCTTTCGATATCCAAGGTTCGAACTGAACCGGATGACGTCTTCCGTTTTTCTCAATTTTTGGTTTTCCTGGGCATTGAGTCCGTAGCGGAGTTCCAAATTGTTATCCCACTGAAAATTATTGAATTTATATTTTCGGGCAAGCCTCAAAAAGCCTAGGCCGCTTATGGCATTATCGCCACCTGCATTCCAGTTTACGAAGGCAACTTCACTTAAATTTATTCCAAAACTGTTCGATTTCTCCCAGAAAGAGGGCACCCTAAAGCGTTTAAAACCTTCTTCCAAAGGTTTGGTCTTGTTGAATGTAACGGTCGGTATTTTTAAGTTGACCTCTTTGCGCGGCGTATATATCTTGTCTACGGTTCTTCGGATGACTATCGTATCTATGACCACACTGTCCACCACAATGCTATCGGGGAGCACGGGTGACGGAATCGAATCTTGGCCGTAAGACCAACAGTTCACCAATACTAAAAGACAAAAGATAAACCGATACGGTCGTAGCACTACTTTTCTCATAAAAATTGTTGCACATATTTTTTGATGGACAGTTCATCCATACCTGCATCTCTATATAATTCTTCTACAGTGCCATGGGGGATAAAACGATCCGGTATGCCAAATATCTTAATATTTTTAGGGTTTCCAATACGATTTGCATATTCTAGAACGGCACTACCGAAACCGCCGGTACTACACCCGTCCTCTAAAGTGATGATATAATCGAAAGACGCTAAAATAACATCTAGGGTAGAAAAGTCCAAGGGTTTAATAAATGGAAAGTTATAATGGGCGACGGTGTCGTATTCAGGCTCCTCGTTCAATAGTGCGGAAATACGATTGCCTATAGGCCCCGTGCTGAGCATTGCAATTTTATTCCCCGCTTTCAAGAGCTGCGCTTTTCCGATGATCAATTTTTCAAAGGGTCGTTGCCAATCCAGTAGCTTGCCCCGTCCCCGGGGATACCGAATGGCAATGGGCCGATCTAAACCCAGTTGCGCCGTGTACATGATATTTCTCAACTCCATTTCGTTCAAGGGTGAGCACACGATCAGGTTGGGGATACATCTTAAATAGGCGATATCAAAAACCCCATGGTGCGTGGGACCATCTTCCCCGACCAAACCGGCCCTATCCAAACAAAAAATCACCGGTAAGTTTTGAAGGGCAACGTCGTGGATGACTTGATCGTACGCCCTTTGTAAAAAAGTCGAGTAGATGTTGCAAAAGGGTACCAGGCCATCCGCGGCCATGCCTGCTGCAACGGTAACCGCATGCTGCTCTGCAATGCCTACGTCAAAAGCTCTTTCCGGAAATTCGTCCATCATCAATTTTAGCGAACTACCCGTGGGCATTGCAGGGGTAATCCCAATGATCTTTTCGTTTTGGTGTGCGAGTTCAACCAAGGTAATTCCGAAGACATCCTGAAATTTTGGGGGCTGCGGTAGTGCTGACTTTTCAGAAAGCTCCCCGGTATACCTGTCAAATTTTCCGGGAGCATGATATACTACCTGGTTCTCTTCCGCCTTTTTAAGGCCCTTGCCTTTTTTGGTGATAATGTGTACTAGTTTTGGACCCTTGATTCGCTTCAATCGTTCGAGCTCTGAAAGTAGCGTAGGCAGGTCATGCCCGTCTATAGGGCCGGAATAATCGAAATTCAAGCATTCAAAAATGTTTTCTTCCTTGGCGGTACCTGTCTTTACGTTGGTAAGGTATTTTTTTAGGGCCCCAACGCTTGGATCTATTCCCATGGCATTATCGTTCAATACGATCAAAATATTGGCATCGGTAACCCCTGCGTGGTTCAAACCTTCAAAGGCCATACCGCTTGCTATCGAGGCATCCCCTATTACCGCGATGTGTTGCCTGTCTTTTACTCCCTGCAGTTGTGCCGACAATGCCATACCTAGAATTGCCGAGATGGAGGTCGAACTATGTCCGGTACCAAACGCATCGTAAACACTTTCCTCCATCTTAGGGAAACCACTGATACCACCGAAACGCCTATTGGTATCAAAAAGTTCTTTTCTTCCCGTGAGTATTTTATGTCCGTACGCTTGGTGGCCTACGTCCCATATTAATTTATCGACGGGCGTATTGAATACATAATGGAGCGCAATGGTAAGTTCGACCACTCCTAGACTTGCTCCCAAATGCCCTTCTTTGGCAGCGACGATATCAATAATGAAATCCCTCAACTCCATGGCCAGTGTAGGCAATTGTTCAGGAGAAAGTGCTCTAAGGTCTAACGGAGAATCGATATGTTTTAAAAGTGTCTTCAATAACCCGAATTTCGATTGGCAAAAATACTTTTTTAAAAATGAAACTATTGTATTTTTGATTTTATGATCTTACCCTACGACGACACTTATTTTATGAAAAGGGCCCTGCAGGAGGCAGAAACCGCACTAGAGGCGGGTGAAATACCTGTAGGTGCCGTTATCGTGGTCCAGAATAGGATCATTGCCCGGGCACATAACCTCACCGAAAGATTGAACGATGTCACGGCACATGCAGAAATGCAGGCCATTACGGCTGCGGCAAATTTTATAGGCGGAAAGTATTTAAAAGAATGTACACTGTATGTGACTTTGGAGCCTTGCCAAATGTGCGCCGGGGCGTTGTATTGGAGCCAGATAAGTAGAATTGTGTCTGGAGCGCACGACCCGCAACGTGGCTGCGGGACAATGGGAACGAAGCTACATCCTAAAACCACGGTTTTAGGAGGCGTTTTAGAACATGAGTCCGCCTTGCTGTTACAGCGGTTTTTCCAGAAAAAACGCAAATAAGTATTCCTTTTTTCACTTTGGAAAATGCCCAAGGTTCGTATTTTAGTGATGAACTCATCTTGAGTGATTGATTATTTGGAAACGGGACTAAAGGCTTTTGTGGTTTGGGGAAGTCATTTAAAGTTACATCAGCACGGCTACGGAAGCTAAAAATGGTAAAAATCAGGTCGTAAATTGCAAGATTCGCGGGTAAAAGAGGAACTCAAAACGAGTTGGATAGGTGTACGCTTGCATAAAAATAAAATGGTGGAGTGGGCCATCCATAAAGCAAAAGAACGAAATGCCCATCTACTGCAATTGACTACGGACAAAAAAAGGCCTAAGGCGGTTATATTTTATGAAGATTTGGGATTTAAGGCAACCCATGAAGGAATTAAAATACATTTTTAACGTTGTTGGCACAAGTTATTCATTCATTTCTAATTATTAAAGTCCAATTTCCTTTCAAATTAAAACTCAGTTTCGATGTTCCAATCAAAATTGCAGGAAAAGATACTGATGCTAAAATTCCTGCAAATTCAAGTCCCTCTTGTGCTTTTGCACCACCATCAAAAATCCAAATGAATGGTGTTGCAACTAAAGCTAGACCAGCTCCAATTCCAATGTATCCGAAAGGTTCCATCC
>JBARCC010000115.1:0-14191 GCA_049793635.1 Maribacter sp.
GGTTTCGAAACTTGGGGCAATTTTCCGCACGAGGTCGATCGGTTGACTAAACTGATTAGTGAAGCAGGTGCCAAGGGGGTCATTGTGCTCTCGGGAGACCGCCATATCTCCGAATTTTCAAGAACCAAGGTGCAGGGAATGGACTATGACCTTGTCGATTTTACGAGTAGCGGGCTTACGCATGCCTACCAAGGATTTACCGGTGAGCCCAATGTGTATCGTTTGGGGGAGGTTATTTTTACCGAAAGTTTCGGCGTATTGGAGTTTGATTTTAAAAGAAAGAAGGTTCACTTTAAGATGATGGGTGATGGTGGAGAGGTATTCGCTGAAATGGAACAACGCTATGAATAGTTGCGGGTTGAACGGAAAGCTGTATTTTTGCGCAAAAATTAAGACATGAGTACGAACAGAACATTTACAATGATAAAGCCAGATGCCGTTGAGAATGGGCATATAGGGGCAATATTGGAAAAAATTACCGCTGCGGGTTTCAAAATTGTAGCCATGAAATACACACAATTGAGCCAAAGGGATGCCCAAGAATTTTATGGGGTGCACAGGGCGCGTCCTTTTTTCGGTGAGTTGGTCGAGTTCATGACCAGAGGACCCATTGTTGCCGCAATTCTTGAAAAGGAAAATGCAGTGGAGGATTTTCGTGCATTGATCGGGGCAACAAACCCTGCGGAAGCGGCAGAGGGTACCATCCGTAAACTATTCGCTACCGATATCGCAGAGAATGCGGTACACGGTTCAGATAGCGATGAAAATGCCGCTTTGGAAGGAGCTTTTCATTTTTCGGGAAGGGAAATATATTAGCAAGAGAGAGATTTTTTTATAAATAAATAACCAGTTCTTTGATTAGGGCTGGTTTTTTTGTTTGGACTGTTGGGAGTTGGGAGTTAAGAGTTAAAAGTTAAAAGTTAACAGAGAAAAGGGAAAAGGGAAAAGGGAAAAGTGGAAAGTGAAAAATGAAATTTTTGGATTTAAGTTAGGAAAAAGTTGATTTTCTAACCTTTAAGAAATTTTTTAACCAACGACTAAAGAAACTATCTCAACACCAGCTTTTTCACCAATTCTTTACCGATTTCTTCGTTCATCATTGCGATGATTTTTGATTTTCCCAAACTCAATTCTTCTCGTAATACGGAAGAGGAAAGGGAAACGAACAAGGTATCGTTACGCAGTTCGATATTCGTCGTATAGTTATTGACTCCATTACCCATTAGGCGGGCCCAGGCTTCCTTCGCGTCTACCTTATCAATGCCCTTTCCTAACTTATTTTTTTGGATAAAAGCCGACAAGGCCTCTTTCATCGATACATTTTCGTTTTCTCTTTTCGGCATTATGGGGTGATGTTTAAAGGTTCGAACCGTTGGTAACGGTAAATTATTCCCTGTTCATTTTTGACTGCAAAACCTTCATCATCCAAAGACACGAGCACCTCTTTCCATGAATTCATCGGGGTGCCGTAATGCATAAAAATAGAATCGGCACGCATTTCGATACTAAATTGCTCTGCATCGTCAGAGGTTTCGAAGGTTCCGTTAAATTTCGGGTCCACTTTTTTCCGAAATCCTTTTAGGGAATCTAGGAGAATAAAGTCCACGGTGCCATTGATTTTATATTCTTTCTTTGTTCCATCAGAAAGCACCACTTCCTTAATTTCCCAATATCCGTTCAATAAATGCAGTTTTTCTTGATCTACAGGGGCAGTACAAGAAACGAAACACAAGAAACCGAGTAGGGATACACATATGAGCTTCATAATTTGAATATTTTGTAGGATTGATGGATTTTTTTCACAATGGCCTCCGTTCGTTCCGCATGCGTATCGCTAATGAACAATTGACCGAAATTCTCATTGTTCACCAGTTCGATGATATGTGACACACGATGTTCATCCAGCTTATCAAAGATATCATCTAAAATTAAAATTGGGGTCACTTGATTTTGGGATTTCATAAAGTGGAACTGTGCAAATTTTAGGGCGATCAAGAACGATTTCTGTTGCCCTTGGCTTCCGAATTTTTTAATCGGATAACCACTGATTTCAAAACTTAGATCGTCTTTATGAATACCGACACTGGTATACTGCAGGGCCCTGTCTTTATCAATGTTATTTTTTAATAGACGCAGTAGTCCGGTACCCAATAGTTTACTGTCATAACCAAGACCTACTTCTTCATTGCCCCCCGTAATCGCCTTGTATTGTTTTTGGAATATGGGGATAAAGGCTTCTATGAAAGCATTCCGTTTTTCGAAAATTGCGGTCCCATACGTATTCATTTGTTCATTATAAACCGCCAAGGTATCAGCATTGAAGGTTCGGTTAGCGGCAAAATATTTTAAAAGGGCGTTGCGTTGCGAAAGTACTTTATTGTAATTGATAAGGTTCTGTAGATAACTTTTATCCGATTGGGAAATGACCCCGTCGATAAATTTTCTACGCGTCTCGCTACCTTCGATAATCAGGTCACGGTCGGCAGGAGAAATAATGACCAAAGGTAAAAACCCGATATGGTCCGCAAAACGGTCGTACGGTTTCCCGTTTCTCTTGATGATTTTTTTGTGGTTTCTTTTTAGACTGCACACCACTTTTTCTTCCCGTTCGTCTTTTTCGAACGACCCATCGATTACAAAAAAATCCGAACCATGCCTTATGTTTTGTGACGATACGGGATTAAAATAACTTTTTCCGAAGGATAGGTGGTAAATGGAATCCAGGATATTGGTTTTGCCAACCCCGTTATCACCTACAAAACAATTTATTTTAGCATCGAACAGCAGTTCTTTGGATTCAAAATTTTTGTAATTGATCAATGATAATTGTCTCAGCAGCATTAAAATGTATGGATTTTGGATTTTAAAAGGTGGAAACTACCTCAAACTATCCAAAAATAACGAATAAATACAGCAAAGGATTTCAATAAAAACTTTATTTTTGCGCGACCAATAAAATAAGAGATGGCAACATATAAGAAAAGAGGATATAAACCTGAAACCAAAGCTGAACAGCAAGAATTCGATGAACAGGAAAGCACTACCGCTGAGGTATTTAGTTCTTTGGACGAAGGTGCCTCTAGATCAGAGGAGTGGGTTTCTAGGAATCAAAATTATATTTTGGGTGCGATCGGTGTCATCGCCATCAGTGTATTGGGATATTTAGCCTACAATCAATTTGTAATCAAGCCAAAAGAGATCAGTGCAGCGAATGAAATGTATTATCCCCAGCAGTATTTTGACCAAGCGTTGGCGAGCACTACGGCAAAGGATTCATTATTTGCGTTGGCTTTGGACGGAGGAGAAGGGAAATATGGATTTTTGGACATCATCGAGGAATACAATGGCACAAAAGCCGCCAACCTTGCAAATTATGGTGCCGGCATGGCCTATTTAAACATGAACAACTATCAAGAGGCTATCTCCTATTTGGAGGATTTTAGTTCCGATGATGCCATATTGGGTGCCTTGGCAAAGGGAGGCCTTGGAGATGCCTTTATGCAATTGGGCCAACCTTCCGATGCGTTAGGATATTACGAGGCCGCATTGGCACATAACGATAATGAATTCACGACCCCCAAGTTTTTATACAAGGCGGGCATTACGGCGTTGGAAATGGGTGAGAACGATAAGGCGTTGGGCTTTTTTCAACGTATAAAAGACGAATACCCTACCTCTACGAACGCAAATGCCATCAGTGCCTTTATCGGAATGGCTAAAAGTGGCGAATAATGGCTACCAGTACTAAAAATTTGTCTGTATACGATAAAGCAACGATCCCAAACGCGAACGGTCTTCGGTTTGGGATCGTTGTTTCTGAGTGGAATCCTGAGATAACCGAGGGTCTGTGTAAAGGTGCAGTGGATGCCTTGGTCGATTGCGGGGTAAAAAAAGAGCATATCATTCGATGGAATGTACCGGGAAGTTTTGAACTTACCTTTGGTTCAAAAAAAATGGGCAAGACCCAAAACGTAGATGCGGTAATCGCCATAGGTAGCGTCATACAGGGGGAGACCAAACATTTCGATTTCGTTTGTGATGCCACGGCGCAGGGTATAAAGGACTTGAACGTTTTGTTTGACGTACCCGTTATATTTTGCGTATTGACCGATAATACCATGCAGCAAGCCATTGACCGCAGTGGTGGAAAACATGGTAACAAGGGTACAGAGGCAGCGATCGCAGCGATAAAAATGGCCGTTCTAGGCCAGTGAGGTAACGCCTAAAGCGCTAACCACCGTTATCGAATAGCATTTTACGATAGAACTTCACTACTGTTAACAATTTTTGGCATCACATTTAGGCCCATTTTTTGTATTTTAAGTAACTTTGGGCCTATGGGGATGTTGAGCAAAATAACGCGGTTACGGAAAAACAGGCAATTCGATTACAATCCTAGGTACTACGATGGCAAGGGAAAAGCAAATCCCTTTAAAATGGAGCCAAAGTTCGATAAATTTCGAAGTACTTTGGGCACCTCCCGTGGTTTGAAACGGAAACTCAACCGTGCATTGGACGATGCCAAAAGAAAAGGTGACCGAAACCTTAAAATCAGGATGGTGGTTATTTTAGCTTTCCTAGTATTGGTTTTTCTGTATATCATTGATTTCGATCTTTCCATATTCTTCAGTTCATAATGGCCGATATCATTAGACTTTTACCAGATCATGTAGCCAATCAGATTGCGGCGGGCGAAGTGGTTCAACGGCCGGCATCTGTGGTGAAAGAATTATTGGAAAATTCCATTGATGCCGATGCTACGGAAATTCAGCTCATCGTTAAGGATGGGGGCAAAACCCTTATTCAGGTAGTCGACAACGGTAAAGGTATGAGCGGTACCGACGCACGGCTGAGTTTCGAGCGCCATGCAACCTCAAAAATAGAGAAGGCGGAAGACCTTTTTAACTTACATACGAAAGGTTTCAGAGGGGAGGCATTGGCTTCGATTGCGGCAATCGCTCATGTAGAAATGTTGACCAAAACGGCTAACGATGAAATTGGTACCCGAATTAAGGTCGAAGGAAGTAAGGTAATTGCCCAAGAGGTAGTGGTAGCCCCAAAAGGAACATCGATGCTGGTCAAAAATCTGTTTTTCAATATTCCGGCAAGAAGAAATTTTTTAAAGTCCGACCACGTAGAATACCGTCATATTACCGATGAGTTTCAGCGCATTTCACTGGCCCACCCAAACGTATCTTTCAGTTTTTATAACAATGGGAGTGATGTGTTTCAGTTG
This sequence comes from Maribacter sp., assembly GCA_049793635.1. GTDB lineage: Bacteria > Bacteroidota > Bacteroidia > Flavobacteriales > Flavobacteriaceae > Maribacter. The sequence goes on from JBARCC010000115.1 coordinate 5,237, forward strand.
CCTTCCAACGATTTTAGAAAACGTATCGTACAGCTGTTCGGAAGAAAGACCGACGAAAAATTGGTACCTATAAGCGAGGATACCCAAGTGGTAAAACTTTCTGGTTTTATCCAAAAACCCGAATATGCCAAGAAAAGTAGGGGAGAGCAATTTTTCTTCGCCAACCACCGCTTTATAAAAAGTCCGTATTTACATCATGCCATTCTAGGGGCTTTTGAGGGATTGATTCGCTCAGGCTCGCATCCTGGCTATTTCATAAATTTAGAGGTGGACCCGGCTACGATCGATATCAATATCCATCCCACAAAAACAGAGGTAAAGTTTGATGACGAGCATACGCTTTATGCGATTCTTAAGTCTGCGGTAAAGCACAGTTTGGGGCAGTTCAACGTAATTCCTGCATTGGATTTTGAACACGACCAAAATTTAGAGACACCTTATTCGTACAAGGGCAAACAAAGTGGTGTTCCGCAGATTGTGGTTGACGCGTCGTTCAACCCCTTTGAAGCGGTACACCCATCAAAAGGAAATTCGACAAGTAACTATTCAAAACCGAGCGTTAAGGGTTGGGAAAATCTATATACAGGGGTTGTCGATATTGAAACGGAACGGCGTAGTCATCTTCAATTTGAGTCGGAAGTGGTGAACAGTAGCATCTTTGACGGTAAAAAAGAGGCCGTAGATAACGTAAGTACTACGTTTCAACTGCGCAAGAAATACATCATCACGACCATTAAATCGGGTATGGTCGTCATCAACCAAAGCAGGGCGCATCAAAGGGTACTTTATGAAAAATTTCTACGGAATATTACCATAAAGGAAGCGGTCAGTCAACAATTACTTTTTCCGCTTACACTGTCTTTTTCCTCTGGTGAAATAGGTATTCTGAAAGAAATTAAGGAGAATCTGTGTACGGTGGGGTTCGTTTTTGGCGAAATCATCGAAGATGCCGTCGAAATTAAAGGGGTGCCCATTTTAGTAGCGGAAAGCGAAGTGCAAATGATTATGGAACAACTTATTTCCGATTTTCAGCAAGAAGTACCCGGAGATAGTTTTTCACAAAGCGATATGTTGGCAAAAACGCTATCGAAAACCCTCTCTGTGAAAACAGGGGAAACGCTAGATGAATGTTCACAAGTAAACTTGGTAAACGATTTATTTGCCTGTAAGGAAACAACGTTGAGTCCGTTTAACAAGAAAGTGTATATTACCATAACCGAAAACGATATTGATCGAAAATTTATGTAAATGGGTAGATTAACGGAGACCATTAAGCACCTTCTTATCATTAATGTGCTGTTTTTTATTGCAACTCAATTATATGGAGACCAAATGTATGCGTGGTTTTCATTGTATTTTCCTAATAATGAACATTTCCAGTTTTGGCAAATCATTACGCACATGTTCATGCACGGGGGATTCATGCACATTTTATTCAATATGTACGCCCTATGGGCCTTTGGTACGCCGTTGGAGAAAATGTGGGGGAGAAACAAATTTTTGTTCTTTTATATCTCTGCGGGGTTGGGTGCGGCGTTGATTCATATCGGGGTCAACTACTATTATTACAATGCGGGAATGAGTGCATTATTGGAGGCAGGCCTGTCTGAAAGTTCTATTTTGGAGATCATTAATTCGGGACAGTACAATACCAGCTGGTATGAAATAGCGGGCAAAGCTACTATCGATAATTTCTTGAGTGCCTTCAATACTCCTGTTGTAGGTGCGTCAGGGGCGATTTACGGTATTCTGGTGGCGTTCGGTATGTCATTTCCGAATAGTGAGTTATTTCTCATTTTCCTGCCAATACCCATAAAAGCGAAGTTCTTTATACCGGTATTGATCGCTCTCGATTTATTTTCTGGGGTAACCGGGTATAGTTTGTTCGGACAAGGTATTGCTCATTTTGCACACGTAGGCGGGGCTTTATTCGGATTTTTGATGATGTGGTATTGGAAAAAAAATCAGTTTAATAAGAATAGATGGAATTAATGTATGGCGCAACTAGATTTAAATTATCAGTATAATAGATTAAATATAGCCGAAAAGATCATCGCCATTAACGTGGCCATCTTTATCGTGAATGCTTTGGTTCCATTTCTTTTGAACCTTTCTCCGAATGCCATCATGCAATGGTTCGAACTGCCCAATGATATTGTCGATATTGCGTTTCAGCCTTGGTCCTTGGTAACGTATTCGTTCTTTCATGCGGGTATAGGGCATCTTTTTTGGAATATGCTGCTCATCTATTTTGTAGGTCGTATTTTTTTAAATCTGTTTGACGCCAAAAGGTACTTGAACGTATATATACTCGGCGTAATCTTGGGAGGCTTGTTTTTTGTGTTAGGATACAACATATTCCCAGCGTTTTTCAATACGAATGCATACCTGATAGGGGCTTCTGCCGGGGCAAGTGCAGTGCTCATATTTGTGTGTACCTACATTCCAAATCAAGAGGTACGTGTGATTTTCTTTAATGTTAAGCTATGGTACATCGGTGCCTTTGTAGTGCTGTCGGATTTGGTACAATTGCCCATGAGCAATTCTGGCGGACATCTTGCGCACTTGGGCGGGGCTTTATTGGGCTATCTATATGCCAGTCAGTTATTGAAAGGGACGGACATCGGTGCAGGATTTTCGAATTTTTTGGACGGTATCGCCAATCTATTTAAAAAGACAGAAAAAAAGGGACCTTTAAAAACAGTGTATAAAAATCAGGCGACGACCCGAACTGGATCTTCCAAAGTGGATTATGATAAAAAGACACATCAGAAAAAAATTGATGCTATCCTGGATAAAATAAGTAAATCGGGGTATGAGAGTCTTTCAAAAACCGAAAAGGACTTTCTTTTTCAGGCCGGGAAGGAGAATTGACGCAATAATCGAGATGTAATACTCCGACGCCACCTTGCCGGACATGCAGGTTTGCGTCGAACTAAAATATTAATTTCTTTGAAATGCCTCGTGGGCTTGCCCCGAGGTAATTTACTTTATGAAAAAACGCTCTTTTTTAAACAAAAGCATGGTAGTGCTCAACCTGTTTTTTTCGATAGGCCTTTTGCTTGCGTGTATTGTACCCTACACGTCCTCCGCAAATTTAGCGTTCGTTAGTTTGGCCGTGCCGGTATTGGTTGCGGTTCATCTCCTTTTTGTTGTCTATTGGTCATTGAAGCGTGATTTCATGCTATTGGTGCCGCTTTCTTTATTGGCATTTGGTTATTTCGCGTTGGGCACGTTTATCGCGTTCAACAAGCAAAATGATGCGGCCGATTCCAAAGGGGAGGTGGCTATCATGAGCTTTAACGGCCTAGGCTTTATGGGGAAGGAGAACCATCGAAGGAATACAGCGGGTGATAGCATCATAAAGTTCATTGCAAACCAAAAGCCGGATATAATCTGCTTTCAGGAATTTGATTACAGTCGAATAAGAAGCGATGATTTTGAAGCCTATCCCTATAGCTATGTCGATTTTGAATTCGGGGTCGATTTAGGCAGGGTAATTCAAGCTACCTATTCGAAATATGAGATTATAGGAAAGGGCGTAATCGATTTCCCGAAGTCTTCGAATAGTGCCATTTTCACGGATATCGTGATTCAAAAAGATACCGTACGAATTTATAATCTTCACCTCCAATCCTTGAACATACGGCCCTCGAACATTAAAAGTGAGCGTTCCGATAAGTTATTCGCAAGGTTGCGAAATTCATTCAAAAAACAACAAGAGCAATCGCAGATCATAAGAGATCATCAACATACGAGTCCGTATCGGAACATCGTCTGTGGGGATTTTAACAATACACAATTTTCAAGTGTATATTTTAAGGTAAAGGAAACCTTGAAGGATACGTTTTTAGAGCAAGGCTCGGGGTATGGGGCCACAATCGATTTTTGGAGATTTCCTTTTCGAATCGACTTCATTCTCGTCGACCCATCGATATCGGTGCTGTCGCATACCAATTTCAATATCGATTTATCGGATCATGAGCCTATCATGGCCTCAATTAAAATCGGAACCGATAAATAGGCAATCGACCGCATCGGCAAGCATATGAATCAATAGGGCGAGGCCGATTATTCTGGTCTTTTTTATGATAAAGAGCACGGTATAGACCAGTATGGCCCAATAGCTGTGTAATGGGTGAAATGCGATACTGCATCGGTTGGGGTCAAAAAGGGGGGTGGCCCAAAAATGATCTAGGTCGATAAGGATCCCAGAGAGCAGCACGATAGAAATCCAACCCCATTTTTCTCGGTAAAAATAGAAGGCGACGATGATGGGCACAATGAAATGAATGCCATAATGGGCAATGAACCTAACCATCGGTAGTGGGTATGAACTCTTGTTTAAGGTAGGATACGGCATTTGGCCCCATATTAAACAGCAGGTCAAGGATACTTAGGTTGGGAATCAAACCATGCCTATCGTTGAACACCTGTACGTACGGTTGCATAGTCGTTGGAAGTTTGGTCTTTGCATTGACCAAGTGACGATAGTCTTCCATGGTCTTGGGTCGTTCTTCGAAACCTTCGGTCGTCTTTTTTGGCATATCTAGTTGTAGACACTCAAAAATGGTCGAAACGGTACGTAGGTTAAAATCCATCAGCTTTTCAAACGTGTTGGTATACAAAGGCTGTATATCGTCTTCATAGAACTCGAAATACGGGGAAGTTCTGTAAGCAGTCTCCAGGGTGCGCCAGTGCTGGCGTTGCCATGGATAGGAATTGTCTACCGTCACCTCCTTGTATTTCTGTCTACCGTTCGAACGCCCTACGTGCACAATGGGGATGCTAAGCATATGTTTTCCCCTATCCGTACAAATGTAGGTTCTGTTGCGTAGGGTTTGTTTTTGATAGTTATCCGACACTTCCCAGCATATGGGCTGATGCATAATTTGGCCGAACGTTACGATATTGGGAAAATATGCAGGATGGATTAGCTTCATCGATGCTGTTCACTTTTTGATGTTCTACGTTTCCAAAACCAATTTCCAACGAAATAGGCCACTAAAAGAATCAGAAAATATTTAAAATACGATTGCGGCTCCCCTTCACCGTTTACGGTCGTAAAAATACGGTCCCATCTAGGCCTCCAATTTGCAATACCTTCGGTGAAATTATCGAAACTCATCCAAATAAAAATAGGCGTGCCAACGATATGGTTCTCCGGAACATAGCCCCACGCCCTACTGTCCTCTGAGTGGTCACGGTTATCACCCATCATCCAATAGTAATCCTGTTGAAAGGTATAGCTATTGGCGGGTTGGTCATTAATCGTGATTTGATTGCCGGTGACCGATAGGGTATTGCCTTCATATTCACGAATTATCTTTTTATATAAGGGAAGCACTTTAAGGTTCAAGGCTACCGTAGTCCCTTTTTTAGGGATGTAAATGGGACCAAGTTGACTATAGTTCCAAGGATAATCTGGACTTTGCGGAAATAAATTGACCCCTCTTCTGCCTATGGGAGAAACGTTTTGTACCACAGAATCGATGCTAGGGTCGTTTTTTAGGGTGTTGACCATATCGGCGGTCAATGCGACCAATCGTTCGCGATCGGTAACCTCTTTCAGGGAAAGTCTCAATTTTGAAATTAAGTTTGCAGAAATTCCGGTACTCTTGGTGTATAGTTCTATTTGACCATTGGGGCCTTGGTCGTAGCCCACGAGAATACTCCGTAGACCGTTCACCTGATCTTGGTTTAATGGGTTGGATAAGTATTTCCGGGTGTAATCGGTGACTCCTAATTTCTCAAAAATTCTGGAAGAAACTCCTTTTGAACTATAAATGGTATAGTCAAATTGAGGCTTTGCACTACCGGGTAGTTCGAGTTGTTTTCCGTCAATGAATACATAACCGTTTCGTACTTCTAACGAGTCCCCTGGGATACCCACACAGCGTTTCACATAGTTCGATTTTTTATCGATAGGCTTATTGACGCCTTTTTCTTTCTTGAAGAATACGCGAACGGTATCCGCTGGCCAGCTAAATACCACGATGTCGTTGCGTTCTACTTTTGTAAATCCGGGTAGCCTAAAATAGGGAAGTTGTGGTTTTTTTAAATAGGATGGAACACCAAGTACCGGTAGGGTGTCATGAACCATAGGCGCGGCTACTGTGGTCATAGGGGTTCTCGCACCATAATGGAACTTGCTCACGAATAGAAAATCACCGACCCTTAGGGTTCTTTCCAATGAACCTGTCGGGATTACATACGGTTGAATAAAATAGGTATGTACCAAAGTGGCCGCAACCACGGCGAACAAAATAGAACTGACCCATTCGCCCATGGCAGTTTTAGGGTGTAGGCTTCTGTCCTTGATATAGGTGACCTCTAGGGCGTAGTTGACATAGTAAATGTAAAAACCTAAGGTCAACACTACCAACCAGGTTTCCAACCTACTGTTTCTGCCAAAACTTCGAATGGTTTCTACCCAAATCACAGGAAACATCAACAGATTGATGATAGGGATGAACAACAGTACCACCCACCATTTTGGCCGATTGATGATTTGCATCAATACGATGGCATTATAAATGGGTATGGCGGCCTCCCATGCTTTTCTACCCGCTTTTACGTACAGTTTCCACGTGCCTAAAAAATGTATTCCCTGTATGATTAGGATAAAAATAATCCATTCAGTACCGTTCATAGTAATTCTAATTTATAGTGATTTGATGAATTTTGAAAGTGCTATCGGATCCATCAATGCTTAATGAGTCTTTTGTTAAGGCTATTGTTACGTTTTTAACCAAGGTTTAACACATCGCGCATCGTAAAAATACCGGTTTTTCCGATAATCCACTCCGCGGCGGTTACGGCTCCCAATGCAAATCCTTCCCTATTATGTGCGGTATGTTGAATTTCGATGGTGTCTATCGCACTGTTGTAAGTGACCGTGTGGGTACCGGGCGTATCCCCGATACGTTTTGAATTTATGGTCAGTTTTTCAGGCTCCCGTTTACTCAATTGCCATTGTGTATAATCGGAATGATCTATGATTCCCTCGGCCAAGGTGATCGCTGTTCCGCTCGGGGCATCCAATTTTTGGGTATGGTGAATCTCTTCAATCGATACATTGTAATCCGGTAATTTCTGCATTATTTTCGCTAAATGCCTATTAAGTTAAAAAAAGAGGTTCACCCCTAAGCTAAAATTGGAGGCATAGATGAACGCTCCTTTTTTTTCTTGACATAGAGAAACGGCTTTCCCATAATCATTTAGCCAGCCAGTGGTGCCCGAAATAATGGGCGTATCCTGAGAAAGGCACTTGGAAATATTATGGAACGCAGCTTCTGGCTGACTAAAATCGATGGCCACGTCAATAATGCTGAAATCAATTTCCCCAGCATCCCCATCAATTTTAGCCACGATTTCATGACCCCTTTTCAAGGCAATGGCTTCAATCATTTTCCCCATTTTTCCGTATCCGAAAAGCGCAATTCTCATCTTTAAAATTTTAGGGTTAGTGCCATTCCGTAATTGGGTGTGTTGGTCACTTGGTTAAGGTCGAAATAGGGCTCGAAATCGAGACTGAGGTCATCGTCGATGTTGAACTGTTTTAGGTGTGCATCTACATTGGCATCGATGATGTTGAGGGCATACATACCAATTGCGACCACGAGCCAAAGATCACGGTCTCGTTGATACCGCTCTTGTTGGTTTTCAAGCACATCCAAACTAAAATCAGGCGGTGCTCCCGCGGCATTATTATTATCTCGGTCGAAAAACTCGTCATCCGTAAACCCAGCTTGCCGTCTTTTGAATGCCGTTCTAAAGCGTTGGTAATTGTCGTTGTTCCAAGTATAGGCGTAAATGCTGCCTCCAATGGCGCCATATACGATGGGCAATTTCCAGTACCGTTTATTATAGATTTGTCCCAAACCTGGCATCACTGCCGATAGAAAAGCCGCTTTGCTCGGTGCCAGCGGGTCAATGATCGTCTTCTCTACCATCAGGGAGTCTTGCAAAATTATAACGCCCTTTGGGATGATGGGAACAATGCTATCGTTTTCAATACTCGGGATGGAGTCATTTTCTTCTTGCGAAAAGCTGAAATTCGCAAAAAACAAAAGGATCAAAAAGATGGGAATAGTATTACGCACCCGTAATCAGTTTTTTGATACGCTCAAATTCTTCTTTGGAATTGAAGGGAATGGTAATCTTTCCTTTCTCTTTGTTCGAGGCTTTAATGTCCACTTTTACCGATAATACATCGGTCAATTCCTTTATTCCTTTTCTAACGAAGACGGCAGGATCATTTTGAACCGTAACTTTCGCTTCTTTAGGAAGGTCTTGTGTGTGATATGCTTTTACCACGCTCTCGGTATCCCTAACGGATAGGTTGTCGCCGATGATGCGTTCATATATGGATATTTGATCGCGCCTGTCCTCAATATTCACCAACGCCCTACCATGGCCCATGCTCAAAAAACCATCGCGCATCCCCGTCTGTATAATAGGGTCTAATTTCAGCAAGCGTAGGTAATTGGCGATCGTAGACCTTTTTTTTCCTACACGGTCACTTAATTTTTCTTGGGTGAGGTTGATTTCATCGATCAGGCGTTGATACGATAGCGCTATCTCTATGGGGTCTAAATCTTGACGCTGAATATTCTCTACCAGCGCCATTTCCAATGATTCTTGATCATTGGCAATACGGATGTATGCCGGAATGGTTTCCAGTCCTAATAATTTAGAGGCGCGAAACCTTCTTTCCCCAGAAACCAATTGGTATTCGTTGAACCCCAGTTTGCGCACGGTAATGGGCTGGATTACCCCCAGTTCGCGAATGGAGGTGGCCAGCTCTTTCAAGGATTCATCGTTAAAGTTCGATCTCGGTTGAAACGGATTCACTTCGATCCGCTCCAGATCTAACTCAATGATATTGCCGACCACTTTATCGGCGTTCTTATCGGTTGCCGACCTAATGTCATTTTCCGGATCGTTTAAAAG
>JBARCC010000116.1:0-4944 GCA_049793635.1 Maribacter sp.
CTAACGACCATACCGCCAGCAGTACTACATGGTCAAATCAATTTTCAACCTACGCTTCCAAAAGAACTGGTTTCGGTATTGGAAAATACCCATACATGGATGCAGGATTCCATAAAGATCGCCTTCACCTACGCTAAACCTTTTTGGCGTGAACAGGGAAAGAGCGGAACTATTTTCAGTAATGTAGGTCCGTTGACTGAATTTTACGACCAATCCAATCTAGAACAGAACTCCTTTGCTTTGGTCGGTTTTGCATCCGGCAGTTGTACCAAATTATCCAAAGAACAGCGTATACAGCACATTGAAGCGCAGCTTCAGGTAGTGTTCGGTAAAGAAGCGTTGACCTACGCATCGTATCACGAAACACTTTGGTCCCATGAAAAATTCACAAAATCGGATACCCAATCAGACGCTATTTTTCCCCACCAGAATGGCGGCCATCCACTATTCAAGGTCCCGCTTTTTGATACCCGACTGCTGATTTCAGGGTCAGAGACCTCTGCGCATCACTCTGGATATATGGAGGGTGCGGTATTTGCCGCAGAACGTGCGGTTTCCACTATTCAGAATATTAAATTGTAAACCTTATGTCGGTCACCTTATTGTCATCACCACTGCAGGGCTTTACGGATTTTAGATTCCGGAACGCTTTTCAACAGTATTTCGGTGGAATCGATACCTTTTATGCACCGTATATTAAACTGAACGGGAAGCTGGTCATAAAAAACTCCTACCAGCGCGATTTACAACTAGAGAACAATACCACGTTAGAGGTGATTCCGCAAGTGATGACCAATGATGCCGATGAATTTCTGTTCGCCGTAAAATATGTTCAAAGTCTGGGCTATACAGAAATGAACTGGAACCTGGGCTGCCCCTATCCTATGGTGACGAAAAGGGGCATGGGCAGCGGACTCATTTGTAATCCCGATAAAATAAACGAAATATTACACCGTGCCCACTTAGAAACCGATATCATCGTTTCCATGAATATGCGCATGGGTTATGAGCATGCGCAAGAGATATTGGAAGTGTTCCCCATGTTGGACACCTACCCTTTAAAGAACATTGCCATACATGCCCGTATCGGTAAACAGTTGTATAAGGGGCCTGTAGATTTGGAAGCTTTTCAAAAATGCGTGGAAAGCACGAAACACAAGCTATACTATAATGGGGATATCACTACCGTCGCGAAGTTCAAGGTTATGCGGGAACGTTTCCCCAGTATAGATCATTTTATGATCGGCCGTGGGCTGATCGCCGACCCTTTTCTCCCAAATATGATCAAAAACGATACGACGGAATATCCAAAAGACCGTTGGAAGATTTTTTCCGATTTCCACGACACTATATACCAGCAATATGATGAGGCACTTTCAGGCCCGACGCCCATAAAAATGAAAATGCAGGGTTTTTGGGAATTCTTTTCCCAGTCCTTCTCCAATCCCCAGAAAACCTTTAAAAAGATTAAAAAGGCGAATAATCCAAAAGCGTACCAGCAAGCTGTACGTGAGATTTTGAATGGGGAGTAGGGTTCTGGGTTCATCAAACAAAAGATTCTTAAATCCATAATAACGTTAACGTTTAGTGTTAGTAGCGTGGAAAGATATGATTGTGTACTTTGGACCCAATGAGACTGAACAGGTTTAGAATAGAATTCGTCTAAGAAAAATTCCAATTGAATTCAAAAAATTGGGACGCAGGAAATCGAGGTTGTTGAATAACTTGCAAGAAATTACGGATTTGTTGATTCCGCTATCAAATCGACTTGTAAAGATTACAATCACCTTGTAATTGGAGTCTGCTCAGGACCCTAATAGTCAAATGTATCGGAACTATTGACTTGCCCTATACTATTTATTTCAATAATTGTTTGGGGATTTTAAAAGAGCAGTGTTTATTAACAATCCCAAAATAAACAATTAAAGCGTTCTTAATAAAACAGTAAATTTGTTTTAAATGAAAGATAAGCATCTTTACATCATCGCGGGTTGCAACGGAGCTGGAAAAACTACAGCTTCCTACACCATATTGCCCGAGATTATTGAGTGTAAAGAGTTTGTGAATGCTGATGAAATTGCAAAGGGTCTTTCACCATTTCAACCGGACAAGGTTTCTTTCGAAGCGGCCAGGATTATGGTCAATAGAATTAATGACTTGATTAGAGAGAACGAAAGTTTCGGTTTAGAAACTACGTTGTCCTCAAAGAGTTATAAACGTAAAATTGAACTGGCGATTAGAAAAGGATATAAGGTTACCTTGATTTTCTTTTGGTTAAATAACATTGAATTGGCAAAAGAACGGGTGAAGACTAGGGTAAGAGAAGGAGGGCATCATATTCCGCCAGACGTTATAGAGCGACGATTTTTAAGGGGAATCAATAATTTGTTCGATATTTATCTTCCTTTAGTACATGGAGGCTTGATTTTTGATAATTCTTATGGGAAACACGAGCTGATAGCGCAAAAGATTTTAGGGGAGGGGATGATTATATTTGAAGAGGGAAAATTTAAAAAATTAAAAGAATTATATGACAACAAGGGATGAACAAATAGAACTGAGGGACAAAATCGTGAAGGGTCTAAAAACTGTGTACGCAAGATTAATTGAATTTAAGAAGGCCAATAACAGTGAACTTGTTGTCATGCACGGTGATAAAATTGTACATATTAAACCAAATGAGGATGATGCTGGAATATAGATGTATTGAATAGTTGGTATATAACTATTTCATGATTTTTTACTTGTTTTGATGTATTTACAAAGTGTGCAGAATGGTTGCCAGTATTTTTTCTATACTTTTCATATTCGACAACGATTTTTATAATAGAAGTTTAAAATCAAAGGAATGTTTTACAATGGAGCTAATTGCGATATCTACATTGGCAAGGGAGCAGGAAAGAAGCTTTTGAACGACATACGTAATGCTAAGAAGTCGGTTAGGATCGTATCTCCCTACCTATCCCCAGGGCTTATAACCGAGCTTATTAATTTACGAAAAAGAAATTTAGAAGTTGAATTGATTACTTCCGATAATATCGAGGAAGACTGGAGAATTAAAGAAAAAAACATCCATAAACTAATTACTCAAAGAAGAGAAACGGATGCTAGGGCAGTTGAAAAACGGGAACATTGGAAAGACCTTATAGAAATTCTTACCTATGTAGGTATTGGTTTTTTAATTCTCTTGATCGGTATAGCCTATTACTGGCAAGATGTTAAAATAGCATTCGGCCTCATACCGATAATCATCATCTTTTTAATAATTAAACTGTACAGGAAAAAAATCAAGGATGTTCGTGTATACTCATATTGGTATACCCAGCTATTCCCTTTCAAGGTCTACATGTCACCCTACAAGACCGAACTTAGCGACACCCTGATTCATAGTAAAATATATGTGATTGACAATCAAGTTGCCTATTTAGGTTCTTTGAACTTCACGACAAAAGGAACCAGTGCAAATTATGAAACAAGAATTAGAACTACGGACTCTAAAGCAATAGAGGAAATTATTGAGGAAATCTATCAACTCATGAACCACTCCAATTTACCTGAAAGAAACATTCAGCTTTGGGGAGCACAATTATATGATGAGCCCATAAATTAAGGACTATAGTTTTCAGCTGCCTATTAAAATTTTATTTCCAAACCCAATTCGTGAAAGACCTCCTGCTCATTACACCTCCTTTTACCCAATTGAATACGCCTTACCCAGCAACGGCCTATATCAAGGGGTTTTTAAATACAAAAGGTATTTCAGCGTTCCAGTCCGATTTAGGAATCGAGGTTATTTTAGAATTGTTTTCAAAAGAGACCTTTAAGGAGCTGTTTGAACGTGCATATCAAAATGGAACGATCGGTTCTGAAAATGGTAAACGCATTTATGCGTTGAAAGACCATTATTTACAAACTTTGGATTCGGTTGTCTTATTCCTACAAGGCAAGAATGCCACCTTGGCAAGGCAAATCTGTACCGATAACTTTCTACCGGAAGCATCCCGCTTTCAACAACTCGATGATATGGAATGGGCATTTGGCACCATGGGCATGCAGGATAAGGCGAAGCATTTGGCAACGTTATATTTAGAGGACCTATCTGATTTTATCGTGGAGTGTATCGACCCTCATTTTGGGTTTAGTAGGTATGCGGAGCGCTTGGGAAGAAGTGCAAATTCCTTCGATGAACTATATACCAGTGTACGGGCAGAGACCACGTTTATTGATAAAATCACGTTACGTATTCTTGGGAAACAACTTAAAGATTTAGGACCTAAATTGGTCTGTTTTTCAGTTCCTTTTCCGGGTAATCTATATAGTGCGTTTAGGTGTGCACAGTATATAAGGGCGAACTATCCGAACGTTAAAATAGCGATGGGCGGTGGCTTTCCCAATACGGAACTACGCAGCCTTACCGATGTGCGCGTCTTTGAATTCTTTGACTTCATTTCTTTGGATGATGGCGAACGCCCTTTAGAATTGCTTTATAATAGGGTGTTCAAGGGCGAAACTGCGTTAAAGCGCACCTTTGTTTTGGAGGATGCTATGGTCGTTTATAAAAACGATAGTAATCTACCAGACTATAAACAGCAACAGGTAGGTACTCCAGATTACTCAGATTTGAAATTGGACAGGTATATTTCTGTGATAGAAATAGCAAACCCCATGCATAGCCTATGGAGCGATGGCCGTTGGAACAAATTGACCATGGCACACGGTTGTTATTGGGGCAAGTGTACGTTCTGTGATATTTCCTTGGATTATATAAAAATGTACGAGCCTATTGCGGCCACATTATTGGTAGACCGTATGGAAACGTTATTGGGGCAGACGGGCGAAAGTGGGTTCCATTTTGTGGACGAGGCGGCCCCTCCATCCTTAATGAAAGCGTTGGCCTTGGAAATACTAAAACGGAAGTTGACGGTAACTTGGTGGACGAACATC
>JBARCC010000117.1:0-5765 GCA_049793635.1 Maribacter sp.
CGTCCCAAGTATTTTAGAAGATTTAAATGGAGACGGAAATCTATTCAATGACAATACCGACGGGGTAGATGGTCCAAATTATCTAGATGCTGACGATGACAACGACTTTATACCAACTATAGACGAAATTAATAGGGACGCTGAAGGTAATTTTGTAAGCTTTAGGGATACCGACGGGGACGGGATACCTGACCATTTGGACAATGATCTATAACAGATAGAACCATAAAAAAAACCTCCCAAACTATTAAATTTGGGAGGTTTTTGTTTTAGGAGCAGGTTTAAAGCGCCAGCGACAAACTTAAAATAAGTTGGTCTGGCCTTGTGTCTATTCTACTGGGTCCTACTTCCGTGATGTTAGTATTGATAAAGGTTGCCTCATTATTGCTGAAACCACGTTCATACCGTAGGTCGATCCCTAGTTTCCCTAGATTGACACCGGCGCCAATGTTCATCCCCACCGTAAAGTCACTTTCTACGTCATCAATGGTAATGCCATCAAACTCCGTATTAAGAATGTATTGAAAGGCCGGTCCTGCGAAAACGTGCAAGGGTCCAACAATGTTTACCCCTACCAGTACGGGTACATCTAATTTGCTCATGTCAAAATCATCACCGTCATAATCGGACTTCGTTTTGGTATATACGATTTCAGGCCTAATATAAATTTTGGACAGCTCTACTTTCCCAAAAGCCCCGATGTGATAACCGATATTTCGGTCAGGATTACGGGCCGCATCACCGGCCGATTCGATGTAATCACCGTTTGCACTGTAGTTCAATCCAGCTTTGACACCGAAACCAGAATCGCTCTGCGCTACACCGTAAAGCCCAGAAAGTGCCATTACGGTCACTAAAATTGTTTTTTTCATATTCATGTGATTTAAGTTAAATCGTTGGCGTTCATACTTCCAACCATTGTGTTCTCATTATACCATCAAAACGGAGGTGTATTGCCTTTATTGCGCTTGGTTCTATTTGCGTTAAAATTCTTCGGATTGAGCAAAATGACGGAAAAACATGGGGTATATTCGGTAATATATCTTTGGTTTTTATTAAGTTTTCCCCAAGAGCAGTTCATTATATTTGCAATTAGATTTAGACAATTTGAAATTTACGTTACATACGACAGATCCGCAGTCAAAAGCAAGGGCGGGAACTATGGTGACCGATCATGGTACCATAGAGACGCCTATTTTTATGCCCGTGGGTACAGTAGCTTCCGTAAAGGGAGTGCATCAGAAAGAATTAAAGGAAGAGATAAATCCCGATATCATTTTAGGAAATACCTATCATTTGTTCCTTAGACCGAAAACGCACATTTTACAGCAGGCCGGGGGGCTTCACAAATTTATGGGCTGGGATCGTAATATTTTGACAGACAGTGGGGGGTATCAAGTGTATTCACTTTCCGCAAATAGGAAAATTAAAGAGGAAGGGGTGAAATTTAAATCCCATATCGATGGTTCTACCCATATGTTCACCCCAGAGAACGTAATGGAAATACAGCGGGTGATCGGGGCCGATATCATTATGGCTTTTGATGAGTGTACTCCGTACCCATGCGAGTATAGCTACGCTAAAAGGTCGATGCACATGACCCATAGGTGGTTGGACCGGTGTATGCACCACCTTGAAAAAATACCCTTTACCTACGATTATGAGCAAACGTTTTTCCCGATTGTACAGGGTTCTACCTATAAAGATTTGAGAAGACAGTCTGCGGAGTACATCGCCAACGCTGGTGCGCAAGGCAATGCCATCGGGGGTCTTTCGGTCGGGGAGCCTGCCGGGGAAATGTATGGGATGACCGAAGTGGTCTGCGAAGTATTGCCCGAGGACAAACCCAGGTATTTAATGGGTGTAGGAACGCCCATCAACATATTGGAGAACATTGCCTTGGGTATTGACATGTTCGATTGCGTGATGCCTACCCGAAATGCCCGAAACGGCATGTTGTTTACCGCACACGGCACAATTAATATTAAGAATAAAAAGTGGGAGGATGATTTTTCACAGCTCGACGAAATGGGGACTACCTTTGTAGACCATGAGTACTCCAAAGCGTATTTAAGACACCTATTTGCCGCCAATGAATACCTAGGGAAACAAATAGCGACCATTCACAACTTAGGCTTTTACATGTGGTTGGTGCGGGAGGCGCGAAAACATATTCTGGCGGGCGATTTTAGAAGTTGGAAAGAGACAATGGTTAAACAAATGGACAAAAGGCTGTAATGCTTTCAATCATAGATAAATATATTCTCAAAAGGTATTTGGCGACGTTTTCGCTGATGCTTTTACTGTTCATTCCCATAGGGATCATGGTAAACTTGGCCGAACAGATCGGTAAGATGATTGATAATGAGGCGCCTTTGAATGAAATTATCATGTATTACGTGAATTTCACAATTTACATCGGCAACCTCCTGTTCCCGATTTTTCTTTTTCTCTCTGTCATCTTTTTCACGTCCAAACTTGCCAATAACACCGAGATTGTGGCTATTTTAAGTTCTGGGGTATCTTATGGCCGCTTTTTAAGGCCTTACATTATCGGTGCTTCAATGGTAGCGATTTTAATGTTCTTTATGACCATGTTCATTGTGCCCAACGCCAGTGTTGGCTTTAATGAGTTCAAATATAAATACTTGAAAAAGGGGAAACAGGACAGGGTGACCAACAACATCTTCAACCAGCTAAACGAGACCGATTTTATTTATGTGAGTAGTTTTGATCCGGCCCGCCAACTAGGACATAATTTTACCTTTGAACGTTTTAACGAGAACAACGAGTTGGATTTTAAAATTTCGGCAGCCAATATTCGCTGGGTGGAAAGCGATTCCAGTTACAGATTAACTTCTTATAAGAAGCGTAAAATTGTTGGAGATACCGCCATTCTTGAAAGCAAACGAAGGCTCGATACCATATTCGCTTTTGAAATCGGGGACCTTACCCCGGTTTCTTACGTTGCAGAAACAAAGAACCTATTTGAACTCGACACGTTTATTCAAGATCAAAAGCGCAAAGGGGCCTCGAACATCAATACCTACGTTTTGGTTAAGTACAAGCGTTGGGCACTACCGCTTACCGCATTTATCCTAACCATTATCGCCGTTTCGGTTTCATCGGTGAAACGGAGAGGGGGAATGGGGGTGAACTTGGCTTTTGGTATTCTTGTCGCCTTTGTATTCATCTTTTTTGATAAGGTTTTTGGGACCCTGGCAGAACAGTCCGGGTTTTCGCCTTTGTTGGCAGTAGTGATACCCAACGTGGTGTTTGGTTGTTTGGCATTTTATCTTCTACAAAATGCCAAAAGATAGAATTCTTAATTTACTGCACTTACATTTTATTGTATTCATTTGGGGTTTCACCGCCATTTTGGGAAAATTGATTACCATCGATTCCATGCCCTTGGTCTGGATCAGAATGGGATTGGCAACAGGGTTTATAGCGATGTATATCTATTTTTCAAAATTCAGTTTGAAAGTGACCAAACAAACCTTTTTATGGTTACTGGGTGGTGGTATCGTCGTTGCGCTGCATTGGGTCACGTTCTTTTTGGCCATAAAGGTTTCCACAGTATCCGTTGCTTTGGCCATGATGTCTACAGGCGCCTTTTTTACCGCTTTGATGGAGCCTTTTTGGTACGGCCGCAAGATTATTGCATACGAAATCCTATTCGGATTACTGGTCATTGTAGGCCTGTACCTTATTTTTAAGGTGGAAACAGCTTATGTATACGGCATGAGTATAGCTTTGGTCTCCGCTTTTCTCGCTGCTGTTTTTTCGCTGATCAACGGTAAACTGGTACAAAACCATAGACCTTCGATCATTTCGTTCTATGAATTAGGGATGGGAGTGCTGTTCTTGACCATATTGTTGGCGATACAGGGCGATTTCGGGCTACAATTGGTCATACTTCCAACAATGGATTGGGTCTATCTGGTAATTCTAGCGTTAATTTGCACGGCCTATGCCTTTATTGCCTCGGTAAAGATCATGAAGGTATTGACGCCATATACCGTGATGCTGACTACCAATCTTGAACCGGTCTATGGTATCATTTTGGCTTGGTTCATTTTTGGCGCTGAGGAGGAAATGAAACCCATGTTCTATGTAGGGGCAATGATCATCTTAAGCACCGTAATCGCAAACGGAATTCTAAAGCAGAGGGCGAATTTTAAAAAACGTGTTCCCAAAATTTAGCCATTAAAGTTTTATCTTTGTTCCCCAACTAACGAAACAGTATTGAATATGGAATATTTGGATTTTGAACTTCCAATTAAAGAATTGGAAGAGCAATTGGACAAGTGCATGGTAATCGGTGAGGAGAGCGATGTTGATGTTTCACAGACCTGTAAGCAGATAGAGAAGAAGCTCGATGAGACGCGAAAGGAAATTTATAAAAACCTCACGGCTTGGCAGCGGGTTCAACTCTCAAGGCATCCAAATAGGCCATATACATTAGATTATATAAGAGCGATCTGTGGCGAGACCTTTTTGGAGCTGCATGGGGATCGCAATGTGAAAGACGACAAAGCCATGATCGGAGGGTTAGGCAAGATCGGTGATCAAAGCTATATGTTCATTGGCCAGCAAAAAGGGTACAATACCAAAACGCGGCAATATCGAAATTTCGGAATGGCAAATCCAGAAGGCTATAGAAAGGCTTTAAGGTTGATGAAATCTGCAGAGAAATTTCAGGTTCCCGTGGTATGTTTGATCGATACCCCTGGTGCCTATCCGGGTATCGAGGCAGAAGAGCGTGGACAAGGGGAAGCGATTGCCCGCAATATCCTGGAGATGACGCGACTCAAGGTACCCATCATCGTCGTAATTATAGGGGAAGGTGCCTCGGGCGGAGCTTTAGGTATCGGCGTCGGTGATAAAGTACTTATGCTAGAAAATACATGGTATTCCGTTATTTCCCCAGAATCGTGTTCTTCGATATTATGGAGAAGTTGGGAGTATAAGGAAAGGGCGGCCGAAGCCCTTAAACTTACTGCCACCGATATGAAAAAGCTAAAGCTTATCGACGAAATTGTACGGGAGCCGGCCGGCGGTGCGCATGCAAACCGAGATAAGACGTTTGAAATTGTCAAAAATAAAATCACCGCGCATTTTGAAGTCCTTCAAAAGTTATCACCAAAACAATTGGTAAATCAGCGCATGGAAAAATATGCCGAAATGGGGGTTTTCAACGGCTAATCTGTATTTCAGGCAGCACAAAAATATACCGAGGATTTTAATCCTCGGTTTTTTTATCTTATCAACATAATTCTGTACTTTATCAACAGTCAATTGTTAGTCAACTGTGAACATCGTTAACGATGGTTGTAACGTTAACTAATGGTTAAATGTATACTTTCGTACTATGGAGAACATGAAACCTTTGGTCGGTCGTAAGATTGACAAATCTACTATTATTAGCCTCGAAAGAGGAAAAATACCACCACAAGCCGTTGATTTAGAAGAGGTTGTGCTTGGAGCGATGATGATTGATAAAAAAGGGGTAGATGAAGTAATAGATATCCTACATCCAGATGTATTCTATAAGGATGCCCACCGTTTTATCTATGAAGCCATTTTTATTTTGTTCGAAGAGTCGCAACCCGTCGATTTATTAACCGTTTCCTCCCAATTGAAAAAATCGGGAAAATTAGAGGTTTCCGGAGGTGATTTTTACCTGATAAAACTTACTCAAAAAGTAGCGTCTTCTGCCCATATCGAGTTTCATGCCCGAATTATTCTACAGAAATTTATTC
>JBARCC010000118.1:0-2524 GCA_049793635.1 Maribacter sp.
GTCGTGGTACCCGCCATGGCAAAATTACCACCGGCATAGATATAGTTCGGTGTTACGGAAATGGCCTGTACAAAACCACTGGTGCCTTGATTTAGGCTAGACCAGTTGGTCCCGTTCCAGCGCGCGATACGTGCAGCTGCATTTCCTCCTGCGGTGTCAAAATTTCCCCCTACATAAAGAAGGTTGTTATCATCGAAGGCCAACGAACGTATTTCGTTGTTCGTTCCCTTAATTCCCGTGGAAGCATCGGTAAGGCCCGTCCATACGGTATCTTTCCATCGTGCGATGTTATTGACCGTTACGCCATTGGCCTCCGTAAACACTCCGCCAACAAATAAATCGCCTTGTGCGTTAAAGGATATCTTTGAAATAGGTCCGTTGGTTCCTTCCCCTAACGGCGACCAGTTGGACCCGTTCCAGAATGCGATGTTATTTGCGTCGATACCGCCAATTTGTGAAAAGTCACCCGCTGCAAATAGATTTCCGGTTTGGGAAATGGCCAATGAGAATATTGTCCCATTACTTCCACTACCTAAGGCTTGCCATGCTCCATTGGTATTCAGCACCGCTATATTTACTGCGGCTTCATTTCCTGCTCGTGTAAAATTACCTGCTACATATATTCTTTGGTCGGGCGCCTCCAGTACGGATTCTACAACTCCTGTAATTCCAGCACTGATCGCTTCCCATTCCCCAACACCATTGGTAGTATCATTTTCGGGTCTGGAAGATCGTTCTACCATGGTATATAGATTCGCTGCCGAACCGTACCCCGAAAAATAGAGTTCTCCTTGCTCGTCTTCCCCGAACGAGGACACGAACTCTCCTTCCGTTTTAAAAAGCAGGGTATTGTTCGTCGCACCTGTCGAGGCATTATAAGAAAGGGCCCAAACCCTTCCTGAAACATAATCGCCATAGATGTAATGATTCTGAAGCGCTTGATTGTTCAGACTTCCGCGATACTGATAGCCACCGGTAATGGAAAGATCACCAGCGGAATGGTCATAACTAAAAATGGGCTTACGATCGGGCGTGGTGGCCAATTCGGTGGCTTCACCATAACTAGGGGCCGCAGTGGCCTCAAACTTGTTCCAACCATAATTTCCACCCCGTTCTATGATATTGATTTCTTCGTATTCATTTTGCCCGACATCAGCTCCCCAAAGCCTCCCTGAAGCATCGAAGGAAAATTTCCAGGTGTTTCGAATGCCCCAAGCGTAGAGTTCATCCAATCCTGAAAGACCTACTCTTGGATTATCACTTGGAATTTCATAATTACCATTCGGTAACTCCGGATTCGTTTCTATTGGATTACTACCATCCACATCGATATCGATACGCAATAGACTTCCAAATATCGTGTTTAGGTTCTGGGCGTTTCCTTGTGGGTCGCCACCACCTCCACCATCGCCGATAGACGCATACAAATAGCCATCGGGGCCAAAGGAAATTTTACCACCGTTATGATTGGAGTCCCCTTGATTTTTAGTGAATTGGGCAATGACCGTTCTGGTAGAGGGGTCTAGAATATTCGCATTCGTGCTGCTTACTTGGTACCGCACGATGTTTATCCTGTAATTCTCCGGTCGGTCAATATAGTAAACGAAAACGTACCCATTCGTATTGAAATTTGGGTGAAACGCCATGCCCAATAGTCCGATTTCCTGACCTGCACTATACGCAACCGTACCGCTAATGTCCAGAAAGGTACTTACATTGCTTGGTCCTACCGAAGAATTGTTGGGAAAAACACGAATGATTCCCGGTTGTTCCACTACGAAAAGCCGATTGGACCCATCTTTAGAACCCTGTATTTCTACAGGAAAATTGAACGATAGATTCGGAAAAGCATTTTGATACGATAGGGTTTGACCGGTAGCCAAAAATAAGCTAAATAGAAACACCAGTGATACGTAGTAGGTTTTAGTGCAAGCCATTCGATTTAATATGGGGGAAAACATTTAAAACCATTCATCAGGTCGGTAAAAAAAAGGTCAACTCAAACCTTCTTTCGAAGTAATTTTTCGCTGACCGAATACATAAACGAAGATAGTAATAAATAAAACCACCGGTACAACAAAAAGTTCAAGTTCTGGTCTTTTAAGAATAAAATATAACGCTAAAACATTGATGATACTTTGCATACCTGCGTATAAACCTGCCACTTGCAAATGGGTCAATGATCCCGAATTGGTAAGTTTTTGATATAAATGGCTTCGATGTGGCTTAAAAACATTTTCTTTTTTGGCCAATCTTGTTAAAATGGTCATTCCCCCGTCAACAAAATAGACCGTAATAAATAGAAGGGGCAATAGGGAGCTTACTTTAAAACAGAAAAATAGGATAAAGTAAATAAGGTATACGCCTATAGCGATGCTACCGATGTCACCTGCAAAAAATAGGGCCTTTCTCCTGAAATTAAAAAAACCGAACACAAGTACTCCTAAAATGGCGTAGACGAAGATGTCCATGTCTACCAGAGGGAGGTACATATTTAAAAGGCTTAGCGTAAGTAGTGCTACAA
>JBARCC010000119.1:0-4644 GCA_049793635.1 Maribacter sp.
TCTCATAATTATCCAACTTTAGGTAACTCTCGGCCAATGCCAACGTATTCTCTACAAAGTCGGATGAAAATTTACCCTTGTTGTATTTCAAGATCGTTTCCCTACTTTCCTCGAAAAAGGGAATCGCCTTTTCGTATTCCGCCAATTCCACATGGCATTTACCGATATTTCCTAGAATAATAGCGTTCAATATTTTACCGTCGATCAGTTCCTTATCTGTTCTCTGCTTAGTGACATCGCTCAAATACACCTGAATGAGACCTTCGGCCTTTTTGAAATAACTGATCGCCGTAGGCGTCGATTTGTCCAACCTCAAATAATTCCCGATGGTATTGTTGTATACCGCCATGCCGTAATAATCATCTTCCCGCAGCACTTTTTTTTCCTCGGTCATATAATCGCGCATCGCCTTTCTATATTGCCCTAGGTTGGCATAAATGTCGTAGAAGGCTACATTTTCGGTCAATCCCAATTCCCGTTTTTTACGCCTTATCTCAATTTGCTTATCATATAGCTCCAATTTGGCATAATTATTATCCATTAGACGAAGGATAATGGCATTGGTAGCATTGTCTGTTTCCTCTATATTCTCATAGAGAAATCTGGATATCGCCAAACTTTTTTCATAATTGCCCAAATCGAAATAAATTTGGGATTGAATTAATTGATAATCCCTAATGGATGCCGTGTCTTTGGTCTTTTCAGAACTGTTCAAATACACATTTACCGTATCCAACCAATCGTAGGGGGAGTTTTGATTATAGCGATTGGGCGTGTTGAAGAAGAAAAAAGAACGAAGTTCCCCGTTTTCCAGATTCCTAAACTGCTCATAATAATTTTCACTTTCAGCAGGCAGGTTATCTTGAGCCATCGCTTGAAATGAAAATACACCCCATAGAAGCGTGTAAAACAGTTTTAAAATATATGTTCTCTTCATAATACCAGTAAAGCAGTATCAAACCTATTCATTAAAGTCGATACTACTAAATAATTGTTGTAAACATCATTTCGAGAAAATTCGGACACTCCCTATTATAAAAGGCTTATTTGTGCATTTTCCCTTCCTATATATCGATTTTACCCAAAAGAAATGTAAATTATTCACTTATTTTTTGATTTACGCCTTAAAATTTCAGTAAACATCCACCCAAACATGCAAAACATTGATAAGCCGTCAAAAACGGATTTGTTGTGTAACGCCCCTAATCTGTTGTGAAATCCTCGATAAACGGCTCACTATACGTGTTGACGGATTATTCGAACAACTCATCGGGAAATGAATACCGTTCATCTAGATTTGAATCAAAAAAAATACCTCAGAAAGGTATTTTCAATATGAATCACCGACTAGGTTACGAGTTCATTGCCGAGATAATGAATTCCTTGAAATCTTTAGAAATAGGAATCAGTGTATTGTTGATCATAATATCTTTTGAATTGATGGCATCGATATGATCTACGTTGACAATGTAGGATTTATGTGCTCTATAAAATTTATTCTGGGGCAACTTTTCCAAATAGTCCTTTAAGGGAGATCTCACCAAAAACTTTTTATCAACGGTATTGACCTCCAAATAAACATTGTCGGCCTTGATGAACTGAATATCACCAAATTGAATTCTATAGTATAAGTGCTGTTTTTTGACAAAAATGGAATCCTTTAATATGGAATTGGACATTGGCCCATCCTCATTCAAATCTTCTGAACCCGAACTACTTCCTTCGCTATGTTTGCCATAGATAAAATTTGAAAGCGCAATTTCAATGGACGTATAGAGGTCTTGCTGCTCAAAAGGTTTCACCAAATAGCCGTTCGGCTTTACTGTTTTCGCATTTTCTACGGTCGCCCTATCTGAATTCGAGGTTACAAAAATGAACGGTATGTCATAATGTTCGCGGATGTGCTTCCCTAAATCGATACCCGTTTTGTCGGAAGCCAAGATGATGTCTATGAGCACCAAATCTACCTGCTTCGTTTTTAAAACCTCAACAGCCTGTTCGTAAACGATTACATTATCAACAATCTCATATCCTATTTCCTCTAACATGGATTGCATGTCATCGGCAATAATTACATTGTCCTCAACAATTAGAATTTTAATAGGTTGTTCCAAAGTTATTTAGGATTTAGAAGGTTACACTCAAAATTACAAAATAATAATAAATAATATAAAATAGCAGCGCTGTTAAAAATGTGCTCAAGGCCAATTTTTTGAGCTCTGGGTCAAGCTCTCTTGCGCTTTCTACCAAAGCAACTTTACGTACATGAATGCCTATAGGTAGGTATCCAATTAGACATAGATAACGTACAAGCGATCCATTTGTTGTAACAAGGTATGAAAACAAACAAAAAAAGGAGATAATCAATAGTGAATAGTGATACCTCTTTCCATTTTCAAATCCCATTTTTACGACCAACGTATTTTTTCCTACCAATTTATCGGATCTATGATCTCTTAAGTTATTCAAATTCAATACCCCAACACTCAAGAGCCCGATAGTAATTGCTGGCAAAAGCGATGAAAGGGTAACCATTTTAGTATACAGAAACATAGATCCTAGAACACTTACCAACCCAAAGAATATAAATACAAAAACATCCCCTAATCCATTATATCCATAGGCAGAAGTACCTACGGTATATTTTATGGCCGCCCAAATGGCCAACAATCCCAGGCATAGGAAAATCACCGGCAGTACCAATTCCTTTACTCCAAAAGAGACATAAACCAATAACATCACAAGAGCTATATTGATACCAATACTCAAGTAAATACCCCGCTTTAGTTCTTTTTCGGAAAGTATTCCGCTTTGGAACGCACGCTTGGGACCCAACCGATCATCACGGTCCGTGCCTTTAATGCCATCACCATAATCATTTGCGAAATTTGAGGTAACCTGAAAACCAATGGTCGTAAGAAGTGCTAAAATAAAAATTTTGGCATCGGTATACCCGTAAGCCGAGGCCAAGGCCGTACCTACAAGTATTCCGGAAACCGATAAGGGAAGGGTTCTAAGTCTGGCAGCGTTCAGCCAAGCACTGATTTTTTTCACTAATAGGGATCTTCAATCTGAATCCGCTTGCCGTCTTGGTAAGAGGCCACAAAGGCGTCACCGAAACCGATATCTACCAATTGCTTTCTAAAGGATTGCGCTTCTTCCAAAGTTTCAAAATTCCCTAATGAATAGGAATAGAATGGATTGGTCTTCACAAAAAGTGTATTGGTAAGTGCTTCGGACGCCAGAGTGACATTATTATCTACGAAAGATTTAACCTGGACCGAATAAATTTTTTCTTTTTGTAAAAACTCTTTCGCCAAGTAAAATTCCTTTACCAAACTCAGCTCCTCGTTCTGCTCCTTTAAATTCTCCAACCGGGTGCGAATTGCATCCACACTGTCAATTGAAGTCAATACGAGATTATTATTGGATTTTCTGTCAAAACCACCTGAACTTGACAAACCTGCCGTAAAAGAAGTAAAGGCCA
Source organism: Maribacter sp. (assembly GCA_049793635.1). Taxonomy (GTDB): domain Bacteria; phylum Bacteroidota; class Bacteroidia; order Flavobacteriales; family Flavobacteriaceae; genus Maribacter. The sequence goes on from JBARCC010000119.1 coordinate 3,488, forward strand.
AACCACCTATTAAGAATAGCGTGGTAATCCCTGCAAAAATATTCCTTTGGATTTTACTTTTCTTTAATTCCTTATTTTTGAATTTGATTTGATCCAGAAGTCGTTCATTGATAATCTGTGCCTTATCAATGTCTTTGTGTAATTCCAATAAATCACTTTCTTCTATAAAAGGCATACTCGGGGTCTTTTTTTTTAACGTATTAACTCAATGCATAAAAAAAATAGATCATTAAGCCGTATTGGTGTAAAAATAAAATTAATTACATAGGATAACAACTAAGTGGTCATTTATTTAGGCCTTGCCGCTAGTCAACACTATTAATTCCCCCCAAAATTCTATTATTATGCTTTTATGAGAGTGATACCATCTGGTTCGATGGTAATCTTTCTATCCTTGTACAAGGTTCCAAGTCCTTTTTTAAACGTCTTTTTGCTCATTTGAAAGACATCCCTTATTTCTTCGGGCGCAGATTTATCGTGCATTGCCAGAAAACCTCCGTTTTCGGTAAGTACATCATAGATTTTCTTGGCGGCAGGCTCCAAGACCTTCGCTCCCAAGGGTTGCAAGGAAATGTCGAGTTTATTATCCTTTCTGATTGTTTTTATACAACCTGGAATGACGTCACCGATATTGATCGGTTTAAATACTTCGTTAAAATAAACAAGCCCTTTGTGCCTTTCGTTTACGATTACCTCCCAGCCCAGATCGGTCTGTCGGGTCACGACAAGTTCTACCTGCTCCCACTCCTTTAGATCAATACTATCATTACTCAAGAATTTGTCCAATTTATTGGAGGCCACTAACCTGCCCGAGCGTTCATCCAAATAACAATGTACAACGTACCATTGCCCTTCCTTCATTTTTGTTCGTTGCTCCCTGAACGGCACCAAAAGGTGCTTTTCCAAGCCCCACTGCATAAACGCCCCGAATTCATTGATTTCGGCAACTTGCAACAATCGAAACTCCCCTAGCATAATATCGGGCTCCAGGGTGGTTGCCACCGGCCTTTCGTCATAATCTAAATAACAAAAAACCTTGATTTTCTCCCCGAGTTCGTAGGCAGCAGGCACATACTTGTTCGGCAATAACACATCGTTCCCTTCCTCATCGCCCAAAAATAGGCCAACACTGGTATCCCTAAGTATCTCTAGCGTAT